>REEB01000108.1 GCA_007695295.1 Puniceicoccaceae bacterium | reverse complement strand
CTGGATCCAGCAAGTCGGGTGCGTAAAGGATCCAGTCGGATTCCTCGGGGAGGCCGAAGGGGGCGATGGGCCGGTCTTCGTCGCGGTCGTCGAACCATGCCTCGAGGGCGAGATTGGGTTTGTGGTTGATGGACCTCATCGACGACTGTCCCCGGCGGCGCAGGCCGGCGCGGGTTCGGATGGCCGGGGTCTCCTCGAGCCGGGTCCGGCCATCTTCGTCTGGTTCAAGGAAGAAGAGATAGCCGGGGTGGTCGGGCTGGCTGGCGGGCAGGTCTTGAGCGCCGAGGGTGTCCACGATGACGAGCGGAAGGTTGGAGGAGAACTCATCGAGGCCGGCATCGAGAAAGAGGTAGTGATGGGAGACGACGGGCCCGGGAAGATGGCCTGGTGCGAAAACGCGGGCCCGGACCAGCTGGGTGGTGTCGATGGTGAGGGGTTCTTGGAAAGCCGGTGAGGCTTTGGTCGGGAGGCTGCCATCGCGTGTGTAGCGAATGACACCGCCGGGAGTGGTGGTGAGGAGAGAGAGGGAGAATGGATCACGGACGGTTGCACCGGGGCGGGAAAACTGGACCGCATCGGCGACCGCGGGCTGCCCGCCGGAATTGGGCAGCCCGGGCGTGGGTGGGTCGAAAAAGCGCCACTTCTCGCCGCCATCCGGTAGCCTTCCCATGGATACATCGCGTCCGAGGGCGATGGGAGGAACTTCGTCGGCGAGGGACCCGTCGGGGCGGGTCAGCAGGATGGGTTCCCCGTGGCGGGAAATGCGAAATGAGGCGTGGAGGGCTTCGGCCTGGACGCGGGCGAGGAGGCGCAGATCGAAGATCAGGGAGGAACTCGTCTCGGAGGGGAAGACGGCTGCGGCCAGGATGTTGGATCCGGGCAGGATCAGCTCGACGGGCAGCTCGAAGCGCAGCTCATGGGAGGGCGAGGGGATGGTCGTCAGGGCGGTGGAGGAGGCGGAGAGAGCGTCCTCGGGCAGGTTTCTGCGCACGATTTCGACCCCGTTGAGAGTGACGATGACGCCGTCGGAGGAGCGCAGATAGAGGTGGAGGCTCTGCCAGAGGTCGGTGGAATCCGCGTTGAAGGCATGGCGGAAGAGGGTGGGCGCAGGCGGACTTTCGTCCTCTGGGTCGGTGTGGGTCAGGGTGGCGACGATGGGCCGATGACCGACCACTTTGGGATGACCGAGCGGGGCGGGGCCTGTCTGCCAGGTGGAATCGTCGAATTCCGGAGTTTGCCATTCCAATGGCAGCGACTCTCCGACCTGGTGGTAGCGCCAGGAGGCGCCGGCCGGCAACAGCGGATGGTCGGCGAGAGTCTGGTTTGCAGCGACTCCCGAAGCCCAGATGACGAGGTGGCTCTGTGGTTCCAACAGCGTGCCGGGGGGAAAGCGCCATTGGAAGGGGTCGCCGGGGTCGTCGGTCAGGCCCCAAAAGCTGAGGTCGGCGACATCGGGGCCGCGGTTGAAGAGTTCAATCCAGTCAGGGGTGTCGCCCGCCGGGGAAGGAAAGCGGGAGTTGGAGCTGGAGAGCTCGTTGATGACCACTGGCTGCTCTGCGGCCGCAATTCCGGTCAGGAGGCCGAGTCCGATGGCCGTCGCCAGCGCACCGATGAGCCTTCCCGGGGCTATGGGGCCGATCGTGGTCACCGGACGGCGCACTAGGGAAAAAAGCAAGCCAGCGAACATTTTCCCGTAGTTCACCGGTGGGGCCGCGGCGTGTCAATGGCCACATGGGAGGGCGGTTCTCGGGCCGGCGGAGAAGCGGTGGTTTTTCTCGGCGGCCCGGGCGCGGCTTAGTTTTCCGGTTTGGTCTTCCGTTGTCGGAAGATGTCGTCGAGGGTGAGCCGGTCCGGTCCGGCGTGCCAGAGGATGATGGCAAGCGGAAAGAAGACGAGCACGTGGTGTCGCGGAAAGAGATCGCCGGCGGCGAGCAGGGCGAGGCCGATGGTAAACAGCATGAGGGCGGCGACGGCGGCGGAGACGCGGGTGAAGAGGCCGAGCAGAAGCCCCGTCCCGAAGATCAACTCCACCCACGGCAGGGTGTAGCCATAGGGTGCGGAGAGAAAAGCCGGCAGCCAGCCCGGCTCCAGGCGTTGATAGCTATCACCGCGGTAGAAACTGCCGAGGCCGTTGGAGACCTCTCCGGAGACCTTGCCCCAGCCGGCGTGAAGGAAATACCAGCCGAGGGCGAGCCGGCCGAGAAGAAGCGGGATGATGCGCGATCAAAACCGTTGGTTGGATGTGCTCACGATGGGTGATGATGTTGGGAAAGGACTGGATTTCAACCTGCCGCCCAGGATCGGCGGGTTGGCGGTGATCTGGTCCGCAGCGAAAGGGCGCCCTTCAGCGCAGGGAAAGGCCGGTGCCGGCCTCGACGGAGCGGCAGGCCTCGAGGAGTTCGAGGGTATAGGACGTTGCGGGCTGGCTGAGGAGAGCCGCGGTCGGTCCCCGCTCCTGGATCTCACCCTCGCGCATGACAATGGTCTCACCGCAGAGGTAGTCGACCACGGCGAGGTCGTGGCTGATGAAGACGAGGGTGAAGGAAAAAGACTCCCGCAAGTCGCGGAGGAGGCGGAGGATGCGGGCCTGCACGGAGACATCGAGGGCGGAGACGGGCTCATCCATGACGACGACCGCGGGTCGGCTGAGGAGGGCGCGGGCGAGGGAGAGCCGCTGGGCCTGGCCGCCCGAGAGAGAGTGGGGGTAGCGGCGGAGCAGTCCGTCGTCGAGCTGGGTGGCTGTCATTATTTCCCGGATACGATCGCGCCGGGCGGGGGCCTTGAGGTCGGTGAGGTGGCGGAGGTGGGTGTCGAGAATGGCGCCGACGCGTTTGCGGGGGTTGAAGGCGGCGTAGGGATTTTGGAAGACAAACTGGACCTGGCGGTAAAAGGCGGTGGGCTCGCGGAGGCAATCCCCGAGCGGCCGACCCTTGAAAGTGATGGTGCCGCGGTCGGGCTTTTCCAAGCCGACGAGGATGCGGGCGAGGGTGGATTTGCCGCTGCCGGATTCGCCGACCACGCCGAGGGCGGCGCCTTCCGCCACCTCGAAGCCGACGCCGTGGAGGGCCTGCACGACCCGCCCGCGGCGGAGCAGGCCCTTCCGGCCGAAGGTCTTGTGGAGGCCCTTAACTTGGAAGACCAAGTCGCTCATACGGGGTCGATCTCCGGCCGGCTGAGCCCGAGATCCTGTTTGGGTCCCTTGCCGAGGCGGGGGCTGCTTTCGAGGAGCTTGCGGGTGTAGGGGTTTTTCGGGCTGCGGATCAGCTTGGTGGCGTCGCCCTCTTCCATGACCCGGCCCCAGCGCAGGACCATGATGCGGTCGGCCACGGCGCGGACGACCCCGAGATCGTGGCTGATGAAGAGCAGGGCCAGTCCGTGCTCTTCGCGGATGCGGGCAAGGAGATCAAGGACGCGCTTCTGTACGGTGACATCGAGGGCGGTGGTGGGCTCGTCGGCGACGAGGATTTTGGGATTGTTGGCCAAAGCCATGGCGATGGCGACCCGCTGGCACTGGCCGCCGGAGAGCTGGTGGGGGAGGGCGCGGGCGGTGGCCTTGGGGTCGGGGAGGGCGACGCGGTCGAGGAGGTCGAGGATCCGCTTGTGGCGCTCCCCGGAGTTGAGGGTGGTATGGGTGGCGAGGGTATGGTCGATTTGGCGGCCCACCGGGATAAGCGGATGGAGGCTGTCGAAGGGGTTCTGGAAAACGTAGGCGATGGCGGCGCCACGGAGCCGGCGGATCGCTTCGTTTGAGGCCCTCAGTGTATCGACCCCATCGATACTAATCGCCCCTCGGGTGATGCGGCCGGGCGGCGAGGCGACGAGGCGGGCCAGGCTCATGGCGGTGACGGACTTGCCCGAGCCGGATTCGCCGACCAGCCCGAGGCACTCGCCGGGGCGGAGGGAGAAGCCGACCCCATCGACGGCGACGACGGGTTTGCGGCCTTCGCCGAACTCGACACGCAGATCCTTCACTTCCAGCACCGGGGCGGCCTCCTCCGGCTCCGGCTCCCCGGCGGCGGCGGTCTTGGCGGTGACGGCGGTGGCGGCTCCGGGGGCGGACTGGGCGCCTCCTTCGAGGCGGGGATCGAGCCAGTCGCGGAGGCCGTCGCCGATGAGATTGATGCCGATGACGAGGATGAGAATGGCCACGCCCGGGAGGAGGCCGACGTGGGGATGGACAAGCATGACGCGGCGGCCGTCCGCGAGCATGGAGCCGAGATCGGCCTGGGGTGGCTGGGCGCCGAGGCCGAGAAAACTCAACCCGGCGGTTTCGAGGATCATCCAGCCCAGGGTGGTGGACATGGCGATGATGATGACCGGGAGGACATTGGGCAGAACCTCGGCGAAAAGGATGCGGCGCCGTGGCTGGGCGCCGAGGCGGGCGGCTTCGACAAACGGCATCCGCGCTATGGATACAGTGGTGCCGCGGACGGTGCGGGCAAAAAACGGGATATTGACGATGGCGATGGCGATAAGGGCGTTGAGCAGGCCCGGCCCGAGCACGGCGACGATGGCGAGCGCGAGGATGAGGTAAGGAAAAGCCAGGACCATATCGACCCCGCGCATCAGCAAGGTGTCGATCCAGCGCCGGAAGAACCCCGCGAGCAGGCCGATGAGGGAGCCGATGACAGCGGCGACGAGGGTGGCGGCGGCGGCAACGGCGAGGGAGACGCGGGTGCCCCAGACGAGGCGGGAGAGGATGTCGCGGCCGAGCGTATCGGTGCCGAGGAGGTGGTTTTCGCTGCCCGGCGGGGCGAGGCGGTTGCGCAAATCGGCGGCGTTGGGATCGGCCAGGGGCAGCCACGGGGCGGCCAGGGCGAGACCGACGAGTCCTCCGAAAAGCAGGCAGCCGATGACGGTGAGGGGATTGCGGAAGAAGGCCTTCACCGTTCGATGCGGGGGTCGAGGGCGTGCTGGAGCACGTCGGCCAGAAGATTTACGAGCACATAGAAAACCGCCACCACGAGGACGCCGCCCTGGACGAGGAGCAGGTCGCGCTGGGCGATGGCGGTGACGAGCATGCGCCCGATGCCCGGCCATTGGAAAATCGTCTCCACATAGACGGCCCCGCCGAGGACGAAGCCGGCTTGCAGGCCCAGCACCGGGAGGGTGGCGACGATGCCTGCGCGGAGGGCGTAGCCCCAGATGACGCGGCCCTCGCTCAGGCCCTTGGCCCGGGCGGTGCGGATGAAGTCCTGCCGCAGGACCTCGAGCATCTGGGTGCGGACAAAGCGGGCCACCACGGCCGCGGCGATGAAGCCGAGGGTGACCGCGGGTAAAACGAGATGCCAGAGGATGTCGAAGACTGATCCGCCGCCCTCGATTGAGACCATGCCGCCGGAAGGCAACCAACGCAGTTGGATGGAGAAGACCACGATCAGCACCAGCCCGAGCCAGAAAGCCGGGGTGGAAATGCCGACCATGACGGAAAGCGAGAGCAGCCGGTCGGCCCAACTGTACTGGCGGGCCGCCGCCACCACCCCGACTCCAATGCCCAGGACCACGCAGATGAAAAAAGCGGCTCCCGCGAGCAGGAGGGTGGCGCCGGCGCGTTCGGCGACCTCCTCGGCGACGGCGCGGTCGACACTGTAGGCGTAGCCGAAGTCGCCCCGGGCGAGGTTGCCGATCCAAGTGGCGTAGCGGTGGGGAAGGGGCTGGTCGAGGGCGAGTTGCTCGCGGATCTGTTCGGTGTTTTCCTCGGTCGCGTAGGGGCCGAGAAGGGCGAGGGCCGGGTCGCCGGGGATGAGCGCCATGAGCAGGAAAACGAGGATGGACACCCCGATGACGACGGGGATGCCGAAGCCGAGCCGCTTTAGAATGTAGAGGATCACGGCTGTTTATCGACCCGGCTGAGATTGAGGAGAAAGGAGGGCTCGAGGGCAAAGTCCCGGAGGCCGCGGTGGTGGATGGCATTCTGGCGCCAGCTGGCGAGGAAGAGAAACGGGGCCTCCTCGTGGACGAGGCGGTCGATGCGGTGGTAGATGCGGCCGCGCTCGGTGGGATCGGTGGAGCGGCGGGCATCCTCGAGGAGCCGGTCGAGTTCCGGGTTCTGGTAGTAGCCGGAGTTGAAGCCACCGTCCTCGGGCAGGGCGGTGGAGGCGAGGGCGAGGGATGGCAAGGTGTCGGGGTCATTGGTCATCCAGGCCATTTGGGCCATGTGGCCCTGGCCCTCGAGGCCGGCGTTGACCCGGGCGAGAAACGTATTCCACTCGAAGACCTCGATGCGGACGGTGAGGCCGACGCGGGCGAGGTCGGCCTGAATGGCTTCGGCCATGGGGAGCGGTTCGAGCATGGCGGAGCCGCTTTCGGTGGCGAGGAGCCGGATGGTGGCGCCGGCGTGGCCGGCCTCGGCGATGAGCTCTCGGGCTTTGTCGGGATCGAATGGATACGGATTTAGCTCCGGATCGATCGCCCAGTCGAAAGCCCGGGGGATGACGCCGTGGGCGACGCTGGCGGTGCGCTGGAGCAGGTCCTCGACGATGGCGTCCTTGTCGATGGCGTAGTTGACGGCCCGGCGCATGCGGAGGTCGTCGAAGGGTGGTTCGCGGGTGTTGAGGATGAGAAACCAGAGGTGGGGGCCGACCGACTCGGCAACGACAAAATCGGGTTGATTGCGGAAGTGGCCGATGATGTCGGCGGGGGCTTCAACCACGAGATCGACGCCACCGGCGAGCAGCTCGGTGAGGCGGGCGTTTTCATCCGGCAGGGGGCGGAAGACGAGCCGGGGCATGCGGGCGGGTTCGCCCCAGTAGTCGTCGAAGTGCTCCAGTTTGACCCAGCGCTGGCGCGCCCACTCGGTGAAGCGGTAGGGGCCGGTGCCGGCGGGGTGGCGACCGTAGTTGCGTCCGTGCCCGCGGACGGCGGCCGGCGAGACGAGAAAGCCGGTGGGGTAGGCGAGGTTGGAGAGGAACGGGGCGTAGGGACGGTCGAGTTCGAAGATGACGGTATGGTCATCGGGAGTTTCGATGGACTCGATGGCGGAAAAGAAAAAAGCGAGCGGAAACGGGCCGGTGCCGGCGAAAGGATGTTCCGGGTCGAGCATGCGCTCGAAGTTGAAACGGACGGCCTCGGCGTCGAAGGGGGTGCCGTCGTGAAAACGCACGTCTTCGCGGAGGAGGAAGGTGTAGCGGCGGCCGTCGGCGGAGACGCTCCAGCTGGCGGCGAGCCCGGGGGCGGGCTCGAGGGTGCCGGGTTGGAAGCGCACGAGTCCCTCGTACACGTGGGCGAGGATGCGAAAGTCGTTGGTGGCGGTGGCGACGTGGGGATCGAGGGAGCGGGGCTCGGCGACCTGGGCGACGACGATGGCGTCCGGCGGGGTGCCGGCGTGGGGGGCGCAGGCGGCGAGGGCGGCGCCGGCGAGCGTGGTGAGGAGCGTGAGGCGGATTCGGGCTGGTATCCGGAAAGGCACGTCAGGAGGGCCGGGCCGACTTTTCGCGCGCGGGCTTTTTGCCGGTGGTGGCGGAGGGATCGATCGGTTCCTGGGCGACGCGGGTCTTTTCCTCGTGCAGGAGCGGACCGACCGGGACCGTGCGGGTGGAGGGAAAGTGTTTGAGGCCGCGGACAAGGTCTCCGCGGACGGACTGGAGCGGATCGGACTGCAGGTAAGCGACGACGAGCCGGCCGACGGCATCAAGAGCATCGAGGTGGGTGCGTTCGTAGCCGTGGGAGGCATCGACCCCGAAGGCGGTCAGGGCAGTGCGGATATCGTTGCCAGCCTCGACGGCGGAGGCGCTGTCGCAGCGGTAGTGGCGGAAAATGTCGCGCACGTGGGGGATGCCGTGTTTCTCGCAGAGGTGGAGAAGGTGGTGGGTGAGGTGGAAGTCAAAAGGGCCGGAGGAGTCCGCCATGGCGATGGTGGCTCCGAATTCCGAGGAGGACTGGCCGGGTGCGCAGGTGCCGTTGTCGATGGTGACCATCTCGGCGACATCGCCGTGGAGGACGGCGGAGGCGCCGATGCCGACCTCTTCCGAGATGGTGAAGAGGAGATAAGTTGTAAGGGGAAGCTGGATACTACTGCGGCGGATGAAGGCGGCGACCGCGAGGAGCATGGCGACGCCGGCCTTGTTGTCGAGGTGGCGGGCGACGAGAAAGCCGTTGGGGAGGAACTCGGCCCCGGCATCGACCCCGATGAAGTCGCCCACGCGGATGCCGAGCCGGTCGAGATCGGCGCGGGACTGAGAGCGCTCATCGACGCGGACTTCGAGGTTCGACCAAGCCACCGGCTGGGTGTCGACCGCTTCGTTGTAGACGTGGCCGGAGGCCTTCAGCGGCAGGATGGAGCCGCGGTAAATCATGGCGTCGCTGAAGATGGAGACGCGGGCGCCTTCGGCGAAGCGGGCCGACCAAGTGCCGACGGGCACGAGGCCGAGGCGGCCGTTGTCCTTGAGGCAGGCGGTCATGGCGCCGAGGGTGTCGAGGTGGACGACGACGGCGCGGGCGGGGCCCTTGAGTTTGCCGGGGAGGGTGGCACGAATGGCTCCGCGGCGGGTGAGGTCGAAAGGGATATTGAGTTTCTCGAGTTCGCCGCAGACCTCGCGAACGATTGGGTCGGTGTAGCCGGTGGGGCTGTGGATGCCGAGAAACTTCAGGAGGGTGTCCTGGAGGAATTGGCGGTCGATGGCGGCGGCGGTCATGGCATCAGGAGCGGGCGGGTTCGCCGCGGGTGCTTTCCGCGGTATGAGGGAAGAGGAAGTCGATGAACTTCTGGGCGGTGGGGGCGGGCTCGTGGTTGGCGAGGCCGGGGCGCTCATTGGCCTCGATGAAGGCGTAGTCGGGACCTTCGATGGAGGGGACGATAAGGTCGAAACCGACGACGGGGATTTCCAGGCATTGGGCGGCGCGGACGGCGGCGGCGGCAAGCTTCGGGTGGAGCCGGCTGGTGACGTCGTGGATGGTGCCGCCGGTGTGAAGGTTGGCGGTTTTGCGGACGGCGAGGAGCCGGCCTTCTTCGATGGTATCGTCGAGGGAAAAGCCCTCGTTGCGGACGCAGCGCTCGGTCTCGGCGTCGATCGGGATGTGGCTTTCGCCGCCGGTGGCGGCCTCACGGCGGCGGCTGAGGGACTCGATGAGCTGGCGGATGGTATGGCGGCCGGTGCCGCAGATTTCGGGCGGGCGGCGGACGGCGGCGGCGACGGACTCGCCGTTGATGACGATGATGCGGAGATCCTCGCCCTGGACGAATTCCTCGAGCAGGACGGTTTCGCAGATTCGGCCGGCGGCGGCGAGGGCGGCCTCGAGCTCATCCTGGCGGCGGACATCCACCGAGATGCCCTGCCCCTGCTCGCCGCGGGCGGGTTTGACCACGATCCGGTGGTGTTTGCCGAGAAAAGATTCGGCCTCGGCGGGAGATTTCACGACGACCTGGTCGGGGACGCGCAGGCCGGCCTCGATGAGGAGGTCGCGGGTGATGGCCTTGTCGTCGCAACGGCTGAGGGCGACGGCGGAGGTGAGTTCGCTCAGGGACTCGCGGCAGGTGACCCGGCGCCCTCCGAGGCGGAGGCGGAAATAGCCCCGGGGCGGGTCGAGCGGATCGACGGCAATGCCGCGGCGGAGGGCTTCGTCGATAATGATTTTGGCGTAGGGATTGTAGCCGGAGTCGGGAAACTCGCCGACGTAGAGAGGCTCGTTGTAGGAGTTGCGGGTTTTGACGGCGAAGACGGCCACGCGCTCGAAGCCCAGCTTTTCGTAAAGGGCAATGGCGCTCTTGTTGGTGTGCATGACCGAGAGATCGAGCTGGGAGCGGCCGCGCCGCTGGTAGTGCTCGATGAGCCAGCGGACCAGCCCTTGGCCGATGCCGGGCACGGGGGCCTGGGGATCGACCGCGAGGGACCAGAGGCTGGAGCCGTTTTCGAGGTCCTGGAAGTTGGCCATGTGGTCGACGCCGAGGGCGACCCCGAGGACGGATCCCGTCTCGTCCGAGCGGGCGACGACGTAGTCGAGCCGCTCGTCCTCCCGGCTGGCCCAGACGACCTTTTCATCGACGGTCACCATTTTATGGAGACCGTAGATGCGGTTGATTTCGGCGATGTCCTCCCGGCGCTCGACCGGGCCGATGGAGAAACCCGCGGCGGTGGCGGAGCGCGGCGCGTAGCGCTCGAAGCGGATGCGGTAGGTGTGGGAGGGATCGAGGAAGAGCTGCTGGGGGGCGTGGTTGAGGACGATGTGGGGATCGGTGAGGTAGAAGGCGATGTCTCGGTGGTCGGGCTCTTCCCGGAGGATGGCTTCGGCGACGGAGCCGGGATCGGGAAACGTGTGGGCGAAGAGGAGGCGACCCCAGCCGCATTCGAGGATGACTCCCGGGGAAGCGCCGGTGGCGGAACTATCATGGTCGGCCATCGCGTCGTGAATTATTGGATACCGTGGGTCTGGAGCCAGAGTTCGAGCAGGGAGAGCTGCCAGAGTTTGGAACCCCTCAGGGGGGTGAGGTGTTTTTCCGGATCGGCGAGCAGCTTGTCGACATAAGGGCGTTGGAACAAGCCCCGATCGCGGGCGGCCTGGTTGGTGAGGGCATCGCGGGCGAGGTTGAGAAACTCGCCCCGGAGGTATTTGAGGGCGGGGACGGGGAAGTAGCCCTTGGGCCGGTCGATGACGCCGGCGGGAATGACCTCGCGGGCGGCCTCCTTGAGGATGTACTTGCCGCCCTCGCGGACCTTGAGCTCGGCGGGGACGGCGGCGGCGAACTCGACCACCTCGTAGTCGAGAAACGGCACCCGGGCCTCGAGGCTGGCGGCCATGGTGTTGTTGTCGACGCGCTTGACGGGATCGTCGACCAGCATGACCTGGGTGTCGATGCGGAGGGTTTGGTCGACGGGGCGGGGGGCGCCGGGGCGGGCGAAGTGCTCCTCGACGAAGTTGCGGGCGTGATTCTCCTGGAGGAAGCGGGGGTGGACGATGGAGCGGTATTCCTCGAAATCCCGGTCGAAGAAGACGCGGGCGTAATCGCTGACCGGATCGTCGCTTTCGAGCATGGGCGGGTACCAGTGGTAACCGGCGAAAATCTCATCCGCCCCTTGGCCGCTCTGGACGACTTTGACGAATTTGGCCACCTCCTGCGAGAGGAGGTAGAAGCCGACATTGTCATGGCTGACCATCGGCTCGGACATCTGGCGGATGCAGTCGCGGAGGGCGGGAAGGGCCTTGCGGCTGTCGATGAAGAGCTTGTGGTGACTGGTTTGGAAGCGGTCGACGATGATGTCCGAGTATTGGAACTCATCGCCCTTTTCCTCGCCGACGGTTTCGAAGCCGATGGAAAACGTTTCCAGGCCGGCCGCACCCTGCTCGGCGAGAAGGCCGACGATGAGGCTGGAGTCGAGCCCGCCGGAGAGGAGCACGCCCACGGGCACATCGGCGACGAGGCGGCGTTTGACGGCGGCGCGGAGGACTTCGAGGGTGCCGGCCTTCCAATCCGCCTCGGTGTAGGTGCTGAATTCCTCGCGAGGCTCGAAGGAAAGGTCCCAGTAGCGGCGCTCCTTCCAGGATCCGTCCGGCCCGATGAGGAGATTGGTGGCGGCGGGAAGCTTGCGGACCCCGCGCAGGATGGTGTGCGGCGGCGGGACGACGGAGTGGAAGGTGAGGTAGTAGTGGAGGGCGACCGGATCGATGCCGGTGTCGACCGGGCCGCTGCGGAGGAGGGCGGGGAGGCTGGAGGCGAAGCGCACGCCGCCGGGGTCGCGGACGTAGTAGAGCGGCTTGATGCCGAGGCGGTCGCGACTGAGGAAGGCTTTCCCTGTATCACGCTCGATGATACAGAAGGCCCACATGCCGTTGAAGCGGGTGACGCAGTCGTCGCCCCAGGCGTGGTAGGCCTTGAGGATGACCTCGGTGTCGCCTTGGCTGAAGAAGCGGTAGCCCTTGGCTTCGAGGTCGGTGCGAAGCTCGCGGTAGTTGTAGATGGCGCCGTTGTAGACGATGGAGAGGCCGAGCCCGGCATCGACCATCGGCTGCTGGGAGGCGTCGCTGAGGTCGATGATTTTGAGCCGGCGGTGGCCGAGCCCGGCCCGCCCCTGGAGGGCGAGGCCGCCGCTGTCGGGTCCTCGCCGGACCATTTCCCCGCACATGGAGGCGAGGGCCGCCGGATCGGCCGGTTGGTCTCCGAATCGGATGTCTCCGCAGATTCCGCACATGGTGAATGGATTGTGTAGTTGATTTATGGATAGAGAAACAGTGTAGCACTGAAGGCACTACAGAGGGTTAGGTTGACTAAACGCCGCCCGGGAAGGGATGTCAAAGGTTGTCTTGGAGGGCGGATCCGTCGGAGGCCGGGAGCCCATCGAGGGTAACCCGATTGACATCCCTTTTACTTCACCGCGCGTGCTGCGATGCCGTTGCATGAAGGGTTACGCCGCAAGGTGTCAGCCCGCCCATGTCATTCCCTGTCTTGAACCATCACGCAAGTGTCGGCCTGCTGCTGCTGGACTCGGAGAAGCAATGTGTCTTCTCCGACCCCAGGGCATGCCAGTTGCTTGCCGATTACGGCCTTGGAGAGGACGCGGACCTGGCGGGCCGGCTCCTTGCCGCCAGTGAACAGGGGTATCTGGTCGCTGGCGTGGGGGAAGAGAGGCGGCGCCTCGATGTCTGCTCGGGTGGGCTGGAGGTCCGGGGTGGGTCCTGCACCTACGTCCTGCTCTCGGAAAAGCCGGCGCTCCACTCCGGGGTCGAGCAGGTCCTGGTCCAATGCCGGGCGCTGCAGGCGGCCCCCTTTGCAGTCATCATCACGGATACGGACGGGGTGATTGAGTGGGCCAATCCCGCTTTCGAGGAAATGACGGGGTACAAACCCGGTGATTTTTTGGGCCGGCGGGCCAGTATTCTGAAGTCCGGCCGGCATCCGGAGTGCTTTTACCAAGATATTTTCAAGACCCTGCTGGAGGGTCGGGTTTGGAAGGGCGAACTGATCAACCGGCGCAAAGACGGGAGCCTGTTTGATGAGGAAATGATTGCGATCCCGATCCCGGGGCCGGATGGTGTCATCCGGCAGTTCATCGCCATGAAGCAGGATATTTCCCACCGGAGTCGGCTCGTACGCGAGAAGGAGCAGCTCCAAGTGCAGCTCAGCCACACCAACAAAATGGAAGCGATCGGGCAACTGGCGGCGGGCATCGCACACGAGATTAATTCACCGACGCAGTTCGTGAACGACAACCTGCACTTTCTGAAGAAAAGCTGCAGCGCGATCCTGGCGATTTTGGACGGTTTGGACGAGCACATGCGCGAGCACGGTCCGCTATCCGGTGTGATCACGGAGCAATGGACACGGCTGGACTATCCCTTTACGCGCGAGGAAGTTCCGCAGGCCATCCTTGAGGCCATCGACGGCATCGCTCGCATCGCCGGCATCGTGAAGGCGATGAAGGAGTTCAGCCACCCCGGGATGCACAGCAAGTCGAAAGCGGACCTGAATCACGCGATTCAGAACACGGTCACGGTTTCGAAAAACGAGTGGAAGTATGCGGCGGAGATGAAACTGGACCTCGCCGAACGACTTCCGCTGGTGGACTGCAACTTGGGCGAGATCAACCAAGTATTGCTCAATCTGATCGTGAATGCCGCGCACACCATCCAGGACCGGATCAAGGCGGAGGAGTGGAAGGAAAAAGGGGCCATCACCATCACCACGCGCCACCTCGCGGAAGCCGGCGAAGTTGAAATCACCATCGCAGACACCGGTATGGGCATCCCCGAATCGATCCGGGATCGCATCCTGGAGCCTTTTTTCACCACCAAGGACGTGGGGCAGGGCACCGGCCAGGGGCTATCGATCGCCTACCATATCATCTGCGAAAAACACCGGGGTCGCCTGAGCTTTGACACCGAAGTCGGCCAGGGCACAGCCTTCCATATTCACCTTCCGCTGTCATGATCGACACTGCAGATGATGCCGGCGGCATCGCCATCCAGCGCAACGTGCACATCGCCTTCGTCGACGACGAAGTGATGGTTATCAACGGATTGCGGCGGGTCATGCGCGATCTCCCCGAAGACTGGAGCGCGGATTATTTCGAGAGTGCCGGCGAACTTCTGGAGCGGATGCAGACGGAAGATTACGACGTCGTCGTCGCCGACATGGACATGCCGGTAATGAACGGGGCCGAGCTGCTCAACAAGATCATGCTGACGCGGCCCTCCTGCGTCCGCTTCATCCTCTCAGGCAAGGCGGACAAGGACCTCATCACCCGGTGTGTGGGCTCCTCGCACCAGTATCTCTCCAAGCCGTGTGATCCCGAGGTGCTGATGGAGCGGATCCTGTCCTCCCTGCGTTTGCAGGCGATGCTGAAGGCGAATCCCGCGTCGAAGGTGGTGAGCGACTCGGCGGGGCTGAAGTCGTTTCCGCGGCTCTATCAGGAGTTGATGCTGGCCTTGGAAAACCCGGACTGTCCGCTGGAGGACATCGGAAAAATCATCGAGCAGGACATGGGCCTGACCACGAGAATCCTGATGGTGGCGAACTCGGGCTATTTCGGCTTGCGGCGCAAAGTGGTGAGCCCGGCGGAGGCGATCCAGTTCATCGGGTTGGAGACGGTCAAAGCGCTTGCCCTGGCTGTGGAAACCTACGGCACGGCCGCCTGTGGGCGCGATGTTTCCGAACCCTTGGAGAACCTCTGGAACCGTTCCATTTCGATGGCGACGCTGGCCCGCAACCTGGCCCAGCTGCTGGGGATGGAGCGGGAGGAATCGGAAGTGGCTTTCAGCGGGGGATTGCTCGCGGACGCCGGCAAGCTCTTGTTCCTTGCCAAGCACGTGGACCTGTTTCTGCAAAGCAGTGCACTGGTCCAGGGCAACCTTGAGGAGGAACTGGAGCTGGAGACGGCCGGATGCGGTGCCAACCACACCGAAATCGGGGGCTACCTTTTCCAAATGTGGGGGTTTCCGCAGCCGATCGTCGAATGCGTGGCACTGCACCATCATCCCAGCAAAACAGGATCCGCCCTCTTCGGACCGCTGTTGCCGGTTCACTTGGCCGCGACGTGGAGCCGATGCCAACACACGGTGACGAAACCACAGGAACTCTACCTTCAACTCGACCAAGAGTATTGCGACCGTCTCAAGTTCGGCCTCGCCGGGATGAACAACCTTTGGAACCAATTGAGCGAATACAACCATGAAAGCTAAAGTGCTTTTTGTCGATGACGAGGTCGGCATCCTTTCGGCCATTGAGCGTAACCTGCGGCATCTCCGCGACGAGATGGAAGTCGTCACGGTTGAAAGCGGGAAGCAGGGTTTGGAGCTGGTCGAGTCCGACGGTCCCTTTGCCGTCGTGGTGGTCGACATGAACATGCCGGAAATGAACGGTCTCGAGGTGCTGCGGATTCTGCGTCGGAAGGTGCCGGATACAACGCGGATCATGCTGACGGGGAACGCCGATCAGCAGACCGCGATCAAGGCCGTCAACGAGGGTCACATCTTTCAATTTCTCTGCAAGCCGTGCGACTTCGATTTTATAATCGCGACGGTTCGAAAGGGCATCGAGCAGTATCGTCTGGTCCATGCGGAAAGGGAGCTCTTGGAAAACACCTTGCATGGGGCGGTGCGGTTGTTGGCGGACATTCTTGGATCGAAAGATCCGGAGGGATTCGGTCTCTCGCTGGCCCTGCGTGATTTTTATGCCCCGCTGGCGGTGCTTTGGCCGGATTTGCCGAAGTGGGAAATGGAAGTTTCCGCAATGCTTTCGACGATCGGCCTGCTGGCGGTGCCGGAAACGCTCCTGGGGCGGGTTTCCGCCGGGGAGAAAATAGATGCCAAAGAACGAAACATGCTGATGGCCAGCCAGGTGGAAGGGGCGCGCATGCTGAAACGGATCCCTCGTTTGGAAGGGGTGGCGGCGATCGTCCAAGGTCTGGATGTGCCCTTCCTTTCTTTCGAGGAGCGGATCAAGCACCGCGGATCGGACATCCCGCTCTCGAGCCGGGTGCTGAACGTCTGCCGCGACCTCGTCGAGCTGCAGCGCAGCGGGCAGAGCATCGCCAAAGCTGTCGGCCAAGTGCAGCGCACCTGTGCCACCCGCGACGTGGACCTGGCGGTCTGCATCGGCAAATTCATACAGGAGCAGTCCTTCGGATCGGATTGCCTGGCGTGGTCATGGATGTCCGCGGACGAATTGCGGGAGGATCAGATCATCGCCCAGGACCTGACGACGGCGGATGGGATGATCCTGCTGAAGGTTGGTTCGCGGCTTTCGTCGTTCACGGTGCAGAAACTGCGCAATATGTATTCGTTGAACCTGATCAAAGGAAAGATTGCGGTCTTTGATCCTTGAGAGAGGTGGCGGGGGGCAGTCGCATTTTCGGCGCAGATCATCTGGCTGCAGGCTGAGGCGGGAGACGGAGTCGGCGCCGCAGCGTCGGGTGATCTGACTGGTCGGCCAAGGTTGGCTTGCCCGCGAATCCAAGCATGGCCGGATTTGCGGGCTGGAGGATGGACAAGGCAAAGGTGCGGGACGGTGCTCGGGATAGAGAGCGGGCGTGGCCGCGGTTGCGGCGGGCATCTTGGCAGCGACGGGGTGGTGTGGGTCGAAGCCTGGGGAAGCCGTGACGCGCTTTGCCGTCGGAGCGGATCTTTCTTTTCTGGGGGAGGCGGGGGCGCTTGGAGTCCGGTTTTACGACGGAGACGAACCCCGGCCGGGCCTGGAGATTTTCCGGGGCCACGGCTACAACTGAGTGCGGCAGCGCCTCTTCCATAATCCCGGGAACGATTCCCTCAATCTGCCCAACACCCTTGAGCAGGCCCGGCAGGCGAGGGCGCTCGGGATCAAGTTTCTGCTCAACTGTCATTACTCGGACACCTGGGCCGATCCCAAGCACCAGCATCCGCCGGCCGCCTGGAAAGGGCTCGAGGGTGCGGAGCTCGAGGCGGCGGTGCGCGACTACACCCGCGATAGCATGGTGGCTTTCCGGGAAGCCGGGGTGATGCCGGGTATGGTGCAGAACGGCAATGAAATCAGCGTGGGCATGTTGTGGCCGCACGGGCGGCTGGCGGAGAACTGGGAGGCCCTGGCATCCCTGGTGCGGGCGGGCATCGAAGGGGTGGAAGCGGGCCGCGGGGATGCCCCGCGGCCGGAGATCCTCGTCCAGATTGAACGCAGCGGCAGCTGGACGGACACGAAGTGGTTTTTTGATCACTTCCTGGAATAGGTTCCCGAAGTCGATGTTCTCGGCCAATCCTACTATCCCTGGTGGCATGGTTCCCTTGAGGATCTTGGGTCCACCCTTTACGCCATGGCCCGCACCTATGGGAAACCGATTCCCCTGGTCGAGACAGCCTATTGCTGGAGGCCGACCGAATATCGGGAGACAACGGGTCCCTTTCCGGAAAGTCCCGAAGGGCAGCGCAATTTTCTCCTCGCAGTGGCCGAGGTGGTGCGAAGCGTTCCCGACGGCCTCGGTCGCGGCGTATGCTGGTGGGAGGCGGCGGTGGGTGGGGTCCACACCGCACCGGCCTGCGGAGCCGAGGGATGTTTGATGAAGACGGCCCCCCCTGCCGGGGAAGAGGGTGTTCGCCGACTGAGGCCAACCCGCCCTGCTCCGTCGGTGGCGATCAGTAAAAGACCCGGCGGTGCTGCTGCGGCCGATCCGACGAGCTACTGGGGAGACCGGATGGGATTGATGGATGGCCCAAGTCGGAACGGGTCCAAGTGCAAAAAAATCACCTGTTCTTGCATGGCGGGGCGTTGTTCGGCGGAGGCCATTGCAAGAAAAAACACACGGGGTTTGTCGGCCGGATTGGATTGCTCTCCGACCCGTCAATTGGGAATCATGCAGCATCCCCTGTTTGACATGCCTTCTTCATCCGACACCGCCTTTCCCGAAACTTTCTCCGCCTTCGGATCATTTGACCGGAGCGCCCGCACGTTTGTTCTGACCGCCGCTCCACCCAGAAAGTGGCGAAATGTTCACTACAATGCTCCCGGAGATCATGAACTCTGGGCGCAGGTTTCCAACCTTGGCGATGGTCCCACTGTGTACCGTGACGCCGAGGGTAACACGTCTCAATTAGTATCCTGGGACCGAAAGTACGTGTATCTTCGGGATGACGATTCGGGACTTTGCTTTTCACCCGGTGGAGGCCCTCTGCCCGAGCCACCCGCATCGACCCGGACGGTTTACCATGCGGCCTTCACGCAGACGGAAGGCGAACGGGATGGGCTGGTCGCCTCCCATCGTGTATTTGTTCCCGCGGATGCCTGTGTGGAAATCTGGACGGTGCAGGTTACCAACCGGTCTGACCGGGCACGGACCGTTTCGGTTTTCGGTTATGCCCAGATGCCACTTGGAGGCCAGCGCGCTGATGGCAGCGGTCACCATGCGGACAATCATTCCGAGATTGATCCCGGGTTCAATGGTGTGCTCGTGCTCAACCGCTCTCGTCGTCGGCCGGCGGGAAGATTCGATGGCTTCATGACCACGAACTCTCCCCATTACCTGGCTGCCACCGGGTATCGTGATTGGTTCACCCATGAAGATTATTCTCTTTCCACTCCGAAGCTTATCCGCGGCTGGAATTGTGACAGCCGGCCGGGTTGCGGACCGGACTGCGCTGCCGTGCTGCAATGCCGGGCAACCCTTCGCCCCGAAGAGACCGCCCGCTTTGATTTTATCCTCGGGCCGACCGATGGGGCCACCCAGGCCTTGGAAGCCGCCTCTTGGACTGCGGAGCGGATCGAGACCGCCTGGTCTCACCAAGTGCAATTGGAAAACCGCCGTTCATCGCGTTTGGAGATTACCACCGGTCACGTGCTGATTGATGCTTTGGTGACGGACTTCTCGAAAAAGCAGATGGTGTTTTACAACATCTACAAAAGTGGCTTTCGGGATAACCTGCAGAATGACATGGGCCTTGCGATGTCTGATTATGCTTTGGTGAGGCAGAATCTTTTCCCTGCCCTCGCATCCCAATATGCCAACGGCGATGTTCCCCATGGTTTCCGTCCGCGTAATTTGCTGCCCTATGCGGACAAACCCGCTTGGATCCTGCATTGCATCCCATGGATCATCCAGGAAAGCGGAGACTTTTCGCTCCTTGACGAACCCGTTCCCTTTTTTGACTCGCAGGAGAGTGGATCGGTTTGGGAGCACATGGTGAGGGCGATGCGCTTTCTCGCGTCGCAAACCGGTGCCAACGGCCTTTGCGATCAGCGTTTTGCGGATTGGGATGACGGCCTTGAGCCAAGTGACAAGACCGGCGCCCGCGAAAGCGTCATGGTCACCCAGCAATTCTGCCTCGGGCTGTTGGAGATGCAGGAGCTGGCCCGAAGACGCGGAGAAACCTCGCTGGCAGACGAGGCGGTCCGCTTGCATCGCGATTTCACGGAGCGGCTGAACAGCATTGCATGGGACGGGGCGTGGTATCGGCGGACCTTTTGTGAAGGCGGATATATAGCCGGCACCAGTGCCAACGAAGAGGGCCGGATCTACTTCTACTGCCAACCTTGGGCGGTGCTATCGCGGACGGCGCCTGGCGACCGGGCGCGCATCTGCATGGAATCCGTCGACCGACTTTGTGAGAGCGACGTTGGATTTGCGATCGTCCATCCACCTTATTCAAAGTTTGACGAACGGATCGGCAAAAAGTCAGCCATGCGACCCCACTATGCGACCAATGGAGGAGCATACTGTCATGCCGCGGGGTTCAAGCTGGTCGCAGACTGCATGCTGGGGCGGGCGGAGGAGGCTTGGCGAACGGTGCTAAAAGTTGCACCTGACAATCCTTGGAATCCCCTTGGTCAGTCCAAGACGGAGCCTTTCGCCTGGACCAACTGCTACGACCGTATTCCGCAGATCTATGGGCAGGCGCAGTACCCCTGGGCGACAGGCACCGCGAGTTGGTTTTGCATGGGGATTGTGGAGTGGATCCTCGGCGCTCGACGCCACTACGACGGCCTGCTGATTGACCCGTGCCTCCCTCTGGCGATCAAGGAGGCCGCTCTGCGTCGCGAATACCGGGGAGCGACCTACAACATCTTTCTGGACCATCGGTCAGGACGGGGCAAGGGCGTGACTTCACTCACTCTCGACGGCAGGGAAGTGGGAGGAACGCTCATCGCTCCACAACCTCCCGGTGAATACACCGTGCACGTGGTGGTCTGAGGGGCGGGCACTGAATAGCCAGCCAAGCTCTCAGTAGAAGACTCTGCGATCGAGACTGCGGTACTGGATGGCTTCGAGCAGGTGATGCTCGCGGATCGTTTCGCTGGCCTCGAGGTCGGCGATGGTGCGGGCGACCTTGAGGATGCGGTCGTAGGCGCGGGCGGAGAGGGAGAGCTGCTCCATGGCGTGTTCGAGGAGTTTCTCCAAGTCCGCGGGGATTTTGCAGTGGCGGCGGATCAGGGCGTGGCTCATGCGGGCATTGGCGGGGGTGCGGGCGGACTGGAAGCGTGCGCGCTGGACTTGTCGGGCGGAAGCGACGCGCCCGCGGATGTCGGCGGAGCTTTCGCCGGGAGTGGGATTGCGCAGCTCGGCAAAGCCGACCGCGGGCGCTTCGACATGGAGATCGATGCGGTCGAGGAGCGGGCCGCTGATGCGGGAGCGGTAGCGCTGGATCTGGACGGGTGAGCAGCGGCACTCGTGGGCGGCGTCGCCGAGGTAGCCGCAGGGGCAGGGATTCATGGCGGCAACGAGCATGACCTGGCAGGGGAAGGTGACCTTGCCGGCGCTGCGCGAGATGGTGACGACGCCATCTTCGAGCGGCTGGCGGAGCACTTCGAGGGCGGAGCGCTTGAACTCGGGCAGTTCATCGAGAAAAAGCACCCCGCGATGGGCGAGCGAAATTTCGCCCGGGCCGGGGATGCTGCCGCCGCCGAGCAGGCCAACATCGCTGATGGTGTGGTGGGGAGCGCGGAAAGGCCGGGTCATCAGCGGCAAGGCGCCGCCGAGGGTGGCGCCGGCGGCGGAGTGGATGCGCAGTACTTCGAGGAATTCGTCCAACTCCGGGGGCGGCATGACGGTGGCGATGCGCCGGGCGATCATGGATTTTCCGGAGCCCGGGGGGCCGATGAGGAGCAGGTTGTGATCGCCGGCCACGGCGACCTCGACGGCGCGGCGGACGGCGGCCTGGCCCTTGACCTCGGAGAAATCGACGGCGGCTTCGGCGGCTCCCGAGGCGGAGCGGGCGGCGACGGGATCGAGCGGCTCGATGCCGTCGCCGTGTTCGAGAAAGTGGCGGGCCTGGGCAAGGCTTTCGACCGGGTAGACGGGGATGCCCTCGACGAGGGCCGCTTCGGGAGCGGATGTGGGCGGCAGGAGGATGCCGGCGCGGCCTTGGTCGCGGGCGAGCAGGGCCATGGCGAGCGCACCGCGGATCGGTCGGGTGGCGCCGGAAAGGCTAAGTTCGCCGGCCATGAGGTAGCGGCCAAGGGCATCGGCGCCGGCCATCTGCCCGGTGGCGGCGAGAATGCCGAGGGCGATGGGCAGGTCGTAGAGCGGACCTTCCTTGCGCAGGTCGCCCGGAGCGAGATTGATGGTGGTGCGGGTGCGGGGGATGCGGAAACCGCTGTTGGCAAGGGCGGAGAAGACGCGGTCGTCGGACTCCTTGACGGCGGCATCGGGCAGGCCGACGAGGATGAGCTTGGGGTCGCCGGTCTCGCCGGAGTTGACCTCAACGGTGACGGGAAGGGCATCGATGCCGTGCAGAGCGGCGGATAGGACAGTGGCGAGCATGGGGAAACGCCCCCGAGGCAACGGAGCCCGGCGCGGTTGTCAACCATTGGGGATTTTGCGTCGGGGAAGGGTGCGAATGCCCCAAATCCGACCGGCTTTACAGAGCGAGCACCGTACCGGCTTGACCTTCTTCAAACAGGACAGTGGGGTCTCCAATATGCCTGCCCTAAAAATCGTTGGCTCGGCTCTGCCGAATATCCCTTGGGAAGAACGCCCCGCCGGCAGCGGCGAGGTGCTTTGGCGCTACAGTGCCAACCCCATCATACCCCGTGATTTGATCCCGTGCTCGAACAGCATTTTCAACAGTGCCGTGGTCCCGTACAACGGCAAGTTTGCCGGGGTCTTCCGCTGCGACGACCGCTCGCGCCTGCAGCAGCTGCACGCCGGCTTCAGCGATGACGGCATCACTTGGAAACTCAATCCGAAGCGGATCGAGTTCAAGGCCGACACCGCCCGGGTGAAGGAAATCCAGCCCTTTGAGTTCGGCTACGACCCGCGGGTGGTCTGGATCGAGGACCGTTATTATGTGACGTGGTGCAACGGCCACCACGGGCCGACCATCGGCGTGGCCTACACCAAAGATTTCAAGACCTTCCGGCAAATGGAGAACGCCCTCCTGCCCTTCAACCGCAACGGCGTGCTCTTCCCGCGCAAGATCAACAAGAAGTACGTCATGCTGAGCCGGCCCAGTGACAACGGCCACACCCCATTCGGCTCCATCTATGTGAGCGAAAGCCCGGACATGGTGCATTGGGGCTGCCACCGTTGGGTGATGGATCCGTCCGGGGGCTGGCAGAGTACGAAAGTCGGTGCGGGTCCGATCCCGATCGAGACCTCCGAGGGCTGGCTGATGATTTACCATGGCGTGCTCACTTCCTGCAACGGCTTCGTCTACAGCATGGGCGCGGCCCTGCTCGACCTGGAGAAACCGTGGAAAGTGATCGCGCGGACCCGGCCGTACCTGATGTCGCCGTGGACTGACTACGAATGCGTGGGTGATGTGCCCAACGTGGCCTTCCCCTGTGCGGCTCTGGTCGATGCCCCGAGTGGCCGGCTCGCGGTGTACTACGGGGCCGCCGACACCACGACCGCGCTGGCCTTCGGCAAAGTCGAAGAGATCGTCGAGTTCACGAAAAAGAACTCGAAGGTCTGAAGCGACGGCGGATTGCGCGGCCGGGTCGGTCTCGAGGCCCGGCCGCCGACCGGAGGACGGAGAAAGCTTCCGGGCGCCTCCCTCCCCGGCGGGGAAGCAGGAGGTGGCCGGAGTCCGGCCCGGCCGGCCGAGTAGACATATTTTCCGGAGCGCCAAAGGCGCATTTATTCAATAGCCCAGTCCGAAGAGCTGGGTGCCCTGACCATGAAACAAGCGGGCTGAAAGTCCGCGATAGAGCCGACGCATCCGGAAGGTGTTCGCAAAGAGAATGGCGGACTTATAATCCGCGATTTCCCCACTTTCCACCCGGCCCTGTGAGCCGGGCTGCTGAATTTTGGCCCTTTGGGCCAGATGCCAGACCTTTGAGGAAAAGGGTTTAATCGTCAGGCCCAAGCCTAGACGTTGGCGGCGGCCTTGGCGAGGCGCCGCCGGGTGTGGGAATCGAGGATGCGTTTGCGCAGCCGGATCGACTTGGGGGTGGCCTCGACGTATTCGTCGCCCGCGATGTACTCGATGGCACGCTCGAGGGAGAAGACCAGCTTGGGGGAGAGCTGAATGCCCTTGCCCTCGCCCTGGGAGCGGAAGTTGGTGAGCTGTTTGGCCTTGGTCGGATTGACGGGCAGGTCCTCCTGGCGGGGGTTTTCGCCAATGATCATGCCCTCGTAGACCTCCTCGCCGGCGCTGACGAAGAGCCGCCCACGGCTTTCGAGGGCATCGAGGGCGTAGGCCTTGGTCTCACCCTGCTCGATCGAGACGAGCGTGCCGGTGGAGCGGGTGGTGATCTCGCCGCAGTGGGGCTGGTACTCCTTGAAAAGGTGGGACATGACGCCGCGGCCGCTGGTGGCATTGACCAGCTCGGTCTCATAGCCGATGAGGCCGCGGGTCGGGATAGTGGCCTCGACGGTGGCGGTGGAGCGGTGGGTATCCACGCGCTCGATACGGCCCCGGCGGGCGGTGATGCTCTTCATGACCGAACCGAGGCAATCCTCGGGAACGTCGACATAGAGGGTCTCAAACGGTTCGAGGACGGTGCCGCCCTCTTGGCGGGTGATGACGGTGGGCCGGCTGACGAGGACCTCGTAGCCCTCCCGGCGCATCTGCTCGACGAGCACGGCAATCTGCATGGCTCCGCGGGCGCTGACATCGAAAACACCGGCGGTCGCGGTGTCAGTAACATGGATGGAGATGTTGGACTTCATCTCGCGGAAGAGCCGGTCACGGATCTGGCGGGAGGTGACGAGCTTGCCCTCGCGGCCGGCGAGGGGGCCGTCATTGACGGCGAATTGCATCCGAATGGTGGGAGGATCGATGGCGACGAAAGGCAGGGGCGCCGCTTCGGGATCGGCCGAGAGGGTGTCGCCGATGTCCAATTCCTCGAAGCCGGCGATACCGACGATGTGGCCGGCGAACCCGGAGGCGGTGTCCTGGGTGGCGAGGGCGCTGTATTCGAAAATTTTGGTGATCTTGGCGGTGCGGAGCGGCAGGCCTTCGCGGAGGGCATGGACGGTCTGGCCGGTGCGGATCTCACCGGAGTGGATTTTTCCGAGGGCGACCCGGCCGACGTAGTCGTTCCAGTCGATGTTGCTGACCAGCATACGGAACGGCCCCTCTCCGATCCGGGGTGCGGGGATGTGGCGGAGGATGGCCTCGAAGAGCGGATCCATGGAGTCGTGGGGACCCTGGGGAGAGAGGGACATGTAGCCGTCGCGGGCGCTGCCGTAGAGAAAGGGGGCGTTAAACTGCGTTTCGGAGGCTTCCAGCTCCAGAAACAACTCCAGGACGAGGTCGTGGACGCGGGCGGGATCGCTGTTTTCGCGGTCGATTTTATTGATGACGACGATGGGGTGGAGACCTTCCTGGAGGGCCTTGCGGAGGACAAACCGGGTCTGGGCCTGGGGTCCCTCGTAGGCATCGACGACGAGGAGAACGCCGTCGACCATGCGCATGACCCGCTCGACCTCGGCGCCGAAGTCGGCGTGGCCGGGGGTGTCGACGATATTGATGATGGCCTCCTTCCAGTGGACGGAGGTGTTTTTGGCCTTGATGGTAATGCCCTTTTCGCGCTCGAGGTCCATGGAGTCCATGGCGCGTTCGGCAATAACTTGGTTGGCGCGAAAGGAGCCGCTCTTGCGCAGGAGTTGATCCACGAGGGTGGTTTTCCCGTGATCGACGTGGGCGATGATGGCGATATTGCGGATGGGAGTGGCGTCCATGGCGATGGTCGTAAATGCAGCCGCGCCGGGCGGGATGCCGGGCGCGGGGTAACTGGACGTTTTGCCTCCAAGGTTTGCCCGGAGTCAATGCCAATTCCCCGGGAGCGGCTGGGCTGATCCGGCGGTTCAGTCCGGTGCGCGGGGTTCGGCCGGGGCGGCGGGTGGGTTCAGCGGCGGGGGGAAGCCGGGGTGGCGGTCGGGTTGGCGGAAGAGGCGGCGGCGGTGGCGTTGCCACTCGACGGATTCGTCGAGCCCGCGGGCGGAGAGGATGCCGACGAGGCGGTGGAGGGAGTAGACGGGGAAGATGTTCTGCCCGCTGTTGACGATGGTGGCGTAGAAAGGATCGAGGGGCCACTCGGCCTGGAGGGAAGTGAAGCGCTGGTGGGCGAGAGGAAGAATGGCCTGCCCGAGGTCGGTGCCGGGCGGGCTGTGCCGGCGGAGGATGTCGCGGTGGAGCAGGGCGACGACCCTGCCGTCGTCGACGACGACCAGCTCGGGGTCCGGGATGCCGGAGAAGGCTTTCCAGGCATCGGCGATGGAGGAGCCGGGATTGAGGGCGCGAAAACTGCGCTGGACGAAGTCGCCGACATAAAAGCCGCGGAGCGCCTCGCGCCGGCGAACGAAGCGGTATTCGAGATCCCCGCCGAGAAAGATGAAAGCGAAAAGCAGCGCGGGCAGGAAAGCCTGGTGGTAGAGGGCGAAGGCGATGCCGGCGATGGCGAGCGGACGGCTGAGATGGGCGGCCCAGCGGGTGGCGTCGAGGTAGCTGAGCTTGAGGGCGAGGAGGGCCCGGAAGATGCGGCCGCCATCCATGGGAAAGATCGGCAGCAGATTGAAGATCCCCATGACGAGGTTGACGAGCAGGAGCACATGGAGGAAGTCCATCGGCGTCTGGGGAAGTCCGGCAAAGCGCTCCAGGTCGGGCATCCCGGTGAACGGCCAGATGAGGGCGACGAGGAGAAAATTGACGGCCGGGCCGGCCGCGGTGATGGCGAGTTCCTTGCTTGGCTCGCGCGGCAGCTCGTCGAACTGGGCCATGCCGCCGAACGGCAGGAGGAGAATGCGCCGCACATGGATGCCGAAGCGGCGGGCGGTCAGGGAGTGGCCCAGCTCATGGAGGATCACGCAGCCGAAAACCAGCCCGAGGGTGGCGAGCCCGGCTCCGAGCCCGGCGAGCCCGTCGACCTGCCAGCCCAGCCAACCGAAGTAAGCAAGCAAGAGGAGAAAGCTGAAGTGCATCTCCAGCCGGATGCCGCAGATGCGGAACAAGTTAATTGACCAGGAAAGCATTCGGAGACATGCCGAAGGGCGGAGAACCGCCGGATGCGGTTGTCACAACGTGGCACCTTTTTCGCTTATTGGAAATGTCTGATCCTGAAAAACCCGCAACCATCCTCGTCATCGACGATGATTCGGAGATCCGCTATTCGCTGAAGCGGGTGCTGAACACGCGGGGGTTTGAAACCCTCGAAGCCGGATCCGGAGAGGACGGCATCAAGGCGGTCAAGGAACGCACGCCTTCGGTGGTGTTTCTCGACATCCGCATGGGCGGGATGGGCGGGCTGGAGACGCTCCAGCACCTGCGGGCGGCGGCGCCCCAGCTCCCGATCATCCTGATGACGGCCTATGGGACGGCCCAGACGGCGATCGAGGCGATGAAATACGGCGCCTTCGACTACCTCATGAAACCCTTCGACAGCGCCAAAGTCCTGGCCCTGATCGAAGGAGCGCTCAAGGCGGTCGAGGACCGGCGGCGGGCCGGCGGCTACAGGCCCAGTGTCAACACCGAGGATTACAAGGAAGGTCTGGTCGGCAACGCGCCCGCCATGCAGGAGGTTTTCAAGACCATCGGCCAAGTCGCGGCGAGCGACGCCACCGTCCTCATCTCAGGCGAGAGCGGCACCGGCAAGGAGTTGATCGCCCGCTGCATCGTGCAGCACAGCCTGCGGGCCCGGGGCCCGTTTGTGGCGGTCAACTGTGCGGCCATTCCGGACAACCTGATCGAGAGCGAGCTCTTTGGTCATGAGAAGGGATCCTTCACCGGGGCCACGGCCCAGCGGATCGGCAAGTTCGAGCTTTGTGACCGCGGGACCATCTTTCTCGATGAGATCGGGGACATGGTTTTGCCGACGCAGACGAAGATTCTGCGCATGCTGCAGGAGGGGGAACTCCAGCGGGTCGGCGGCACCGAGACGATCAAAGTGGATGTCAGGATCATCGCGGCGACGAACAAGGATCTTGAGGCGATGGTGAAAGCAAAAACCTTCCGGGAGGATCTCTATTATCGCTTGAACGTGGTGCGGGTGCGGGTGCCGCCGCTGCGGGAGCGGGCCGAGGACATCCCGGCAATCGTCGATTACATCCTGCAGAAGCTGGAAAAGGCCAAAAAAGCCCGGGTGCGGATCGTTTCACCGGAGGCGATGGAAATGCTGGTGCGGCACCGCTGGCCGGGCAACGTGCGCGAGCTGGAAAACGTCATTTATCGCAGCGCGGTGGTGACCCAGGGCGACGCCATCCTGATCAAGGATCTACCCGAAGAGTTGCGCCAGACGGTGGCGGCACCCGGGTCGTCCGCGGAAACAGCACCCGAGGCAGAGGCGGTGACAGCGGCGCCGGGGGCGGCTGCGGAAGCAGCGACGCCCTCGCCCCAAGCGGCGGCGGAAGCATCCCCGCAAACCCTGCTGGACCGGGTTTTCGAACACTTTGGCGAGCACCATCCGGGGCGGCTTCTGGAAGAGCTGGAGCGGGAAATGGTTCGGCGCGCGATCGCGCGAACCGGCGGAAACCAGGCCCAGGCGGCCCTCCTGCTCGGCATGACCCGCAACACACTCAAAAAGCGGCTCGACGCCGAAAAGCAGCAGTCCTGAGGCAGGCCGTTATTCGGCGGATGCGGAGGTGGCCGGAAAGCGGAAGTCGGCGTAGAGCATGCGATGGTCGGAGGCGAGGGCCGATCCAGGGGAGTCGTGGATGGTGGCGGAGCCTTCCACCAGCAGGGCCTCGAGAGCGGGGGAGGCGAGCAGGTAATCGATCCGGCTGTAGAGATCCTCACGCTCCCAGTGTTGGGTCCAGCGGTGGCCGCGGGAGTCGGCGGCGGGGAGCGCCCGGGAGATTTCCACCGGGCCGCGCACCAGCAGGCGCCGCAGCGGTGCGCTGTTGAAGGTGTCATTGACGTCCCCGGCAATGAGATAGAGGTCGCCCGCGGCGGGGTCGTAGCGTGAGAGGATGCGGTTGCGGATGGCGGTGGCTTCGCCGGTTCGCCGCCGGGCGGCCTGCGGATCCTCGGCATGTTCGGTCCATTTGCTTTTCAGGTGAAGGACGAAGAGCGCCCAGCGGTGACCGTTGCTTTCAAACACTGCTTCGAGGAGACCGCGTTTGACCGGCATACGTCCGCCGTCGAGGTAAGGGAGATCGAGATCGCGATGGGCGGTCAGCTCGACCCAGGGAAGGGCGGAAAGCAGGGCGACGTGGCGAACCTCGTCGGCTGCATCGAGCACAAATCGGTGCGGGTAGTCGAGGCCGAGGCGGCGGAGGTCTTCCTGAAGTTCGCGCAAAAACGCATCGGTACCCATCTCCTGGAGGGCGAGGATATGCGGCCGGACGGCGAGCAAAGCCTCCCGGAGGGCGGCTTTTTCGACCTCGGGCTTGGGATAGGAGGGGCGCCAACTGCCCGCCACCATGCGATCACAGATGAGGTAATTTTCGACATTCCAGGTGGCGATGCGAACGGAGGTGGCGACGGCACCCGCGGGCTGCGGTTCGCCGTTGCCAGGGGTGGCGATCAAGAGCAGGAGGCCGGCGGCCAGCATCGACCAGCACGCACGGAGGGATGGGAGCAGGGGCAACAGTGCGAAGTTCATGGCGGGAAAAACTGCAATGAATATTTAAATTGTCGATATTGGAATTCCGAGGCTCGCCGGTGGGGGAAAGCAGTCCCGAGCGGAGGTGGATGGCCGTTGGCATGATTTGCCGTTGTCACTGCCGCGGGCCGGCGGTCAGTCTCCCGCGCCATGACTTATTGGGAAGCCATTTTGCTTGGGTTGGTGCAGGGGCTGACGGAGTTTCTGCCCATTTCCAGCACCGCCCACATCGTGCTTGCGCAGCGCCTGCTCGGGCTGGAATTTCCGGGGCTGGTGATCGAGGTGTTTCTCCACCTGGCCTCGGTCCTGGCGGTGCTGCTCTATTTCCGGCGCGAAGTGGCGGAAGTCGTGACCGGCTTTTTGCGCTACCTCCTGCGGCGGGACCCCGGCGACCGGGTGCAGTTTTTCTTCGGCCTTTACATCGCAGTGGCGACCGTCATCACCGGTGTGTTGGGGCTGCTGTTACAGCAGTCACTGGGTGACGGGATGAAATCGACTGCGGTGATCGCGGGGGCGCTGGCGGTGACGGGAGCATTCCTGGTTTTCATCGAGCGCTTCCGGCGTTATGGCGAACGCCGGATGGAGGCGATGACCTTCCGGGATTCGGTGCTGGTGGGGCTGGGGCAGACGGTCTCGGTCCTGCCGGGGATCTCGCGGTCCGGGGCGACACTGGTGGCGGCGCTGCTTTGTGGACTGGAGCGGGAGACGGCGGTGAAATACTCCTTTCTGCTCGCCATCCCGGTGATTCTTGGATCCTCCGTGCTGGCGGTGAAGGACTGGGACAATGAGGTCATGTTCGCGACCGGCTGGGGGCCACTGGTGATCTCTTTCTTGGTCTGCTTCGCCGCCTCGTTGGCGGGCATCATCTGGCTGATCGATTTCCTCCGCAAAAGCCGGTTGATTTACTTTGCGATCTACTGCTTTGCCGTGGCGGTGTTCGTGTTTCTCTATTTCGACCACGGCCTTCAACCGTAATTGCCGCGGCCGCAAAAAGGCCGGGCCCCAAAGGCGCCCGGCCGAGGTGAAAATGATGCGCACAACGGATGGATCAGGAGCGACGGCGGCGGAAGAAGACAGCGGCGGCCACGGCGGTTAGCCCGAAGAGGAGAGCGTAGGCGGAGGGCTCGGGGATGGCGGTGACGGTGACATCGCCGAAGCGCCAGTTGCCGCTGGAGCCGTCAAAGGGGCGGGTATCGCCATCGGGATCAAAGCGGGCGACCATGTAGGCGGTACTGGCGGCGTTTTCGACACTGTCGTTGGTTGTAAAGGCGACCGGGCTGTGGACGGCGACGAAGCGGAAGCCGAAGTCGGGGTTGTCGTTGACGGCGGCGATGCCGGAGAGATCGAACTCGGCCACCGTCCAGATCTCCGCCCCATTGGCGAAGTCCCCGGCGTTTCCGGCGGTCTGGACATCCCCGAAGTCGATCCAAGTGGAGCCGTCGGTGGTGAATTGGAACTGGGCATGCTTGATGGCGTTGTTCGTCACCCACCAAGAGAGGGTCACATTGACATCGGTGAAACCGGCCGTACTGGTGTCGAAGCGTGCGCCCTGGGAGCCGGAGGGGGCTTTTTCATCCCAGCCGTTGCCGCCAACATCACCGGTGCCCCGAATACGCCAGGCGCGGCTGCCGGAGGTGTTCGTAAAGTCGGCGTTGGTGGGGCTGTTGATGCCGACGATGGAAGCGATGCCGGTGCCGCTGGAGGCCGCCGGGGTGCTGGTGTTGGCGGGGTAGGCGGAGGCATCGGTGAATTTCCATTCCGTGAGGATGGTTTGGGCGGAAGCGAAGGGCAGGGCGAGAGCCGCGCCGGCGAGCAGGGGGAGGAGGATGCGTTTCATAGGGGGAAGGAGTCTGGTCTATCGGAGGTAAGGATGCCCGGGCAGGAGCGACCGATGGAAAGCCGATTATGGATGGCGAACCGCTGCCAGCCATCCCATGGCGTTACATTCCCGTGAATTCTCGCGGGATTGTGCGAGAGAAGGATTTGACCGAGCCCGGTGCGGGCACTGCGGCCTTACTCGATCGCGAAGCGGAACCCGATGGTCCGGGAGCGGTTGTTTTTGGCCACTTCGTTGACCGGCACGGCGGCAAGATCCTCGAGGGCATCGGCCGCGCTACCGCCGGCTAGGTAGCCGACGGGCGAGTCGGAGTTGGTGGGTTGCAGCCACTCGGCAACATTGCCGAGCAAGTCATGAAAGCCGGCCTCATTGGGGCGCAGCGAGCCGACCGGTCGGGAGCCTTCCGCGGTGGTGTCGCGGGAGGCGGCCTGGTCGACAAGCTCCTGAACGGAAGGTTGGCCGGCGGCGGCGAGAAACTCCTCTCGGGTGGGGAGGCGGACGCTGCGACCGAGCGCCCAGCCGAGACGACGGCAGAACTCCGCGGCTTCATTCCAGTTGACGGAATCGACGGGGCGGGAAGGGCCGGCCTGGCGGCTGGGATTTGCTCCCATGACTGCTTCGAAGAGCGCTTGGGACACTTCGGTGCGGGCTAGGCGCACACCATGAATGCCGGGTACCGGGAGGGTCTGGTCGCGGGTCAACTCCACGATGGTGCCGAGGCGGTCACCGAGCTGGCTGAGGTAGAGGATGCGTTGGCGGACATCGGCGTCGATGGCCTCGCTGCGGGGGAATTCGTCTTCGAAGGCACGCAGATCGATGGCGAGGGTGTCCGCGAGGCGGCGGCCGCCGGCGGCATCGCCGTTGGCGAGCGCGCGATCGAGATCGGCGAGGCGGTTAAGGATGCGCTGGGCCGGGACCTTGCCGAGGGCGGTCTGGCGGCGGGTTTCGAAGCTTTCGGCCTGCTCGATGGAGACGAAACGGCTGCGGGGAAACTCTTGGTTGATCTGGCGCTGGTAGTCGCGGGCCACTCGGAAGGCGTCGGCCGCCTGCTGCCAGTCCTCCCGATCCCAAGCCTGCTCGGCGGTGGCGACGGCTTCGTCGCGCCGGACAACGGTGGAGGCGGCGCGCAGGGAAGCAACCTCCGCATCCAGCGCGGCGGCGCGTTGGGAATCGGCGAAGCGTGAGCGGGAGAAATTCCGGTTGATCTGGATCTGAAGATCGTGGGCTTGGAGAAAGGCGGATTCGGCGGCCGTGAAATCTCCCGCAGCGAGGGCGGCGCGGGCTTGTTCTTCGAGTCGCATGCTGCGGTGGTGGAGCGGCTCGGCCTCGGCGGCGGCGATATCCATGGCCAGGCGGGTTTCTCGGGCGGTCTGCCGCTGGGAGCCGGTGGGGGCGAGGCGGTTCAGCTCGACGATTTGGCGATGGGCCTCGCGGAGGGCTTCGAGGGCGCCTTCGGGGTCGCCGGCTTCGCGGGCCTCGCGGGCGCGGGCCTCGTTTTCCTCGCTTTGGGCGAGCAGGTCGGCGATGCGACGGGCGTTGCGCTCGCGTTCGAGTTCATCCAGCTCGCGCTGTTCCACCCAGTCATTGGTGCCGGTCCGGTAAAGGAAGGCGCGGCGTTTTTCGATGGCGGCATCGAGGGCCTGGATGGCTTCAGGTGAATCGTGACGGCCTTCCGCCGCGAGGGCGCGGTAGCGGGCGGCCTCGCTCCGGCTTTCTTCGAGGAGCTGGACCATCGCCGGATCCTGGGGATCGGCGAACTGGCGGGTGTCGCCACCGGTGCCGCGGATCAGTAATCCCAGCCCGAGGACTCCGGCCAGCGCGAGCACGACCGCAAAGGTGCGCAAAAACGATTTTCTGCGGCGGTGCCGGCGGGAACGGTGAAAGGAGGCCATGAAGGGGGTGCGTGGTGGTGGTTTTGGAGGCGAAAACCGAAATGGGCTGAACGGAGGAGGTAGGGAAGGAAAGCAGTGATGACAAGACCGGTGATCCGAAGTCTCAGCTGCAGGCAGCGGGGTGACCGGAGCGAGGAGTGGTGGTTCCGGGCGAGACACCGACCAGAAAATCATTCCATCGGGAAGCGAGGCTTTTCCGCGAATAGCGGGCGAGGACTTCCGGAGCGGCGGCGAGGCGGTCGGCCGTCTCGTTGGCGAGCGCACCCGTGGCCAGACCTTCGAGGAGGTCGGCGATGGCCTTGCGATCGTCCAGCGGCACATAGAAGGCGGCCTCGCCGGCCGTTTCGCGCAGGACGGGGATGTCCGCACACACAGCGGGGCAGCCGGCGGCCAGGGCTTCGAGTGGGGGCAACCCCATGCCCTCCGTGGAGCTGAGGTAGAGCAGGGCGGTGGCGGAAGAAAGAGCGATGCGGACCTCCTCGATGCTCGCGTAGCTCATCCAGCGCAGCCAGCCCTCGCGGGAAAGGGCGGTGAGGTCGACGCCCGCGCGGTGCCAGAGGTTGGGTCGCACGCCCACGACCTGCAAACGGACTTCCACGCCGCGATCCCGGACTTCGCGCACCGCCTCGACGGCGAGTTGGAGGTTCTTGTGGAGAAAGTTGGCGCCGAGGACGAGGAAGCAGGGCGGAACTTCGGGCATTCGCGGCCGGCGTTCGGCTACGGGCAGATCGATTTCACGGGACCAGGAAGGGATGACCTCGATCCGTGCCGGGCAGGCCTTGGGATAACGCATGCGAAGGTCGTCGGCAACCGCTTGGGAAATGGTGATGAGGCGGTGTGCGGATTTCAAAATCCGGGGGACGAGGCGGCGGAAGTACCAGGTTTGCAGGCGGTGCTGGCCGGGGTGGTGGAGGGAAATGAGGTCGTGGATGATGACCGCGTGGCGATGGGTGTTGAACAGCGGGGCGTGATGGCTGGCGAAGACAAGGTAGGACTTCGGGCGAACCAGGGGCAGGAGTTGCACGAGCAGCAAACGCAGGAAGAGGATAGAAACCGCCGGCAGGGGTAGCTGGTTGATGCGTTCGAACCAGCGATTGGACGGATCGGTTTGGTAGCCGGGCAGGCAGTCGCGCCAGAGATCCTCGGCGGCGGCGGCGGCCACGCCCATGCCCGTGGGGCGGCGCGATTGCAGCGGAATGATGAGGCGGGGGGATCTGGATTTGGCAGTGGGCGGAACGCTCATCCGGGAAGAACCATGGTCAGATGAAAATCCTGCGGGCGACCAACGCGATCAGCAGGAGGATGGCGACGACGATTACCCAGGCGGGGATGGGCTTCGGTCCGCCGAGTTTGCGGGGGCGCTGGCTCATGGTGAGGACGCTGCCGGCAGGAGACGGCTCCGGCAACGGTAAATCGAGCGGGCGGAGCAGTTGCCAGGCGGCCGCGCCGTCCTCGGGTGGTCGGCGGGATTCGGCGCCGGCGGGGGCGCCGGTGCGGGTGCGGGTGCTGTTGCTTCCGAGGTTGCAGGAGAGCATGCGGTTGCGCTTGGGGAGCGTTCGAGGAAAGCGAGGCTCTCGGCGTCGTCGTTGGTGGGGTCGAAGAGGTGGACCTCGATGAGGTCGCGGTGGCCGGGCCGGCCCTTGGTGGCATGAGTCACGTGATTCGAGCGTTTTCCCATCCGGGGCGAGGGAATCGACGGCTATGGTTGAATGTCGTAGGTGAACCCCCAGGCCGCGGGCCCGTGTTGGCGGCGAGGGAAATCGTTGCCTTTGTTGAAATTTCGGCCTGACCCCATTTTCGAGGACCCCATTTTCGAGCGGTTTGGCCGTGCCGGAGCAGTCCAGGCGGGAAGCGGCTGCGGGGTTGGTTTGGGCTTCCAGCCGGCGGCTGGATGCGGCTAGCCTAAACGGCGATGGACCACGCCGTGCCCAGCGCGGAGAGCAGGAGGACCGGGCGGGCGGCGGAGGCCGCGGGCCGGCGCTGGCAGGCGGCGATGGCGCTGGCGGCCTTGTTTGGATCGGGAGCGGCGGCCTTGATGTATGAGATTTGCTGGATTCGGAAAGCTTCGCTGGTTTTCGGCTCGACGACCTTTGCGGTCAGCACGGTGGTGGCGGTGTTTTTTCTGGGGTTGGCGGCGGGGAGCTGGATCTTCGGCTGTTACGCCGGCCGGCTGAGGCGTCCGCTGTTGGTGTTTGCCGGGCTGGAAATTGCGCTGGGGTTGTATGCGCTTCTCAGCTTCGTCTGGTTTGACTGGGCGGATGCGGTTTATGGCGGGATTTACCGGGCCTGGCCGGAAGCGACCCTGCTGCTGGGCGCGGCAAGGACCCTCTTGGTGGGGTTGGTGATTCTGCCGGCCACGGTCGTGATGGGGGCGACCCTGCCCTTGTATTGCCGGTGGCGGGATGCGGATCCGGCCGGCCGGATTCGGAGCGTGGGATGGCTCTATGGTTTGAACACCTTGGGGGCGGCGTGCGGGGCGGCGCTGGCGGGGTTTGTGCTCCTGCCGCTGCTGGGGATGGCCGCGGGGTTGGCCGTGGCGGCGCTGGTGAGCCTTGTATCCGGGGTGCTGGTGCTGCTGTTGCCGTTGGCCCGTTTTAGCCGGGAGCAAACCGTGATGTCGGCGAGCCTGGAGGTCTTGGGCAGCGGGGATCCCCGGGTGGCGTTGTGGCTCTATGGGGTGGCCGGATTTGCCGCCCTCGGCCTGCAGGTGGTCTGGCTGCGTTTTCTGTCGCTGATCCTGCGCAACACCGTGACGACCTACACCTTGGTGCTGACGGTGGTGCTGGCGGGCATTGTGCTGGGGAGCTGGCTGGCGGCGGCACTGGTGCGGCGGGAGTGGCATCCCGGGCGCGCCTTTGCGGTCCTGCAGGTGGCGACGGGGTGTCTGGTGGGGCTGTTGCTGGCCCTGCCGGCGGGATTTTGGCAGGCCGCTTCCGGAGCTTGGTGGGTATACGCCCTGCTGCTCCTGCCGCCCTCCGTGCTGGGCGGGGCCAGTTTTCCCCTGGCGGCCGCACTGGCGGCGGGGACGGCGGCGCGCGGGGCCGGCTCTGCGGCGGCGGCGAATACGCTCGGAGGCGTGGCCGGGGTGCTGGCGACCGGGTTTGCGATCATCCCTCTGGCCGGACTGCGAATGGCGGTTTTGCTCCTCACCCTAGTGATGGTGGGAGTGGGAGCGGCGGCGTGGTTGTATTGGAATCGTGGGGTCAGCCGATCATGGTGGCGCGCGGGGGCGGGTGCGGTGGCCGCGCTGGCGGCTTGGGCGGCCGTGGTGCTGCCGGAATGGACGCGGGTGCCGGAGGACTTTTTGGTGGAAGGGGCGGGGCGGTTGCTCGGGCACCGGGAAGGATTCGGGGCGAACTTGGCCGTGGTGGAGGAGGCGGGCGTGCGGCGCCTGGAAATCGACCGGTGGTGGCAGGGAGAGGATCGCAGGAACCACCAGTCCGTTTCCGCCCATATCCCGGCGCTGCTGCACCCGGAGCCCCGCTCGGTGCTGCTGATCGGCGCGGGTACCGGGCAGACCGCGGCCCGCTTTCTCATGCACGGGGTGGAGCGGCTGGACTGCGTGGACATAGAGCCGGTGATCTTCGACTTCGTCGGACAGTTTTTCGAAGCGGACTGGATGCGGGATCCGCGCACGCGATTGATCGTGGAGGACGGCCGGACCTACCTGCGGCATGCCTCCGAGCGGTACGACATTGTATCAATGGAATTGGGACAGATCTTCCGGCCGGGGGTGGCTTACTTTTACACGCGGGAGGCCTACGCCTATGCCCGCGAGCGGCTGAACCCCGGAGGGTTGGTGGTGCAGTTTATGCCGCTGCCCTTTTTCACACTGGAGTCGTTGCGGGCGGCGGTGGGCACATTTCTGGAAGAGTTTCCCGAGGCCAGCCTCTGGTTCAACACCTCGGAAGTCCTGTTGATTGGCAGCCCGGAAACCTCCTTTCCCTGGGAGCGTCCGCGGGGACCGGGCCCGGAGACGGCTCCGGAGATCATGGAGGACCTTCGTTATGCGCACTGGGGCGGTCTGCGGCGTACCTTGGACCGGCCGGAAGTTTTCCGCGCCGGGCTCTTGCTTGGCCCGGCGGAACTGGTCCGGTTCGCCGGCGGAGCAGTCGGCCTGCGGGACAACCGACCCCTGCTGGACCAAGTGAGTGCGCGGATTGATCCGATGGATTCGGACGAGGTGCGGATTGTGGAAGCCTTGCGGGCGGAGCTGCGGGCGGGCGGTGAGGACGGGGAGACGGGCCGGATCCGGGAGCGCAATCTCGGCGACATCGCGGCGACCGCGTTGCTGCGTCGGGCGGTGCAGGCGGATCGGCGGGGGGACGCGGCGGCGGCGCTGGTTGATCTGGTCGAGGCGGCGCGGTGGAATCCCGAAAACGGGGAAGTCCAGCTTCGCCTCGGCGATCTGCTCTTGAGGCAGGGGGATGTGACCGGTGCTTTGGATCCGTTTCGGGAGGCGGAACGCTACTTGATCGATGATTTTCAGGCCCCACGCGGGGTGGCCTTGTGCCTGCACCGCCTCGGGCGGGTGGAGGAGGCGCTGCGGTTTTACCGGCGCGCACTGGCTCTCGCCCCGGAGGTGGCCGAACTCCACAACAACTTCGGGGCGGCCTTGGCCGAACGGGGTCGACACGGCGAAGCCCGGCGGCATTTCCGGGAGGCGGTGCGGCTGGATCCGGATCATGGGGATGCCCGCCGCAACCTTGACCGGATCGATGCGCTGCTCGGCCCGTAGGGCCTGCTGAGGTGGGCAAAGCAAAGCGGCGCGACCGAAGTCGCGCCGCTGTGGAAGGGTCGATGGTGTCCGGGGAATCAAGCCCGCCGGCGACGGAGGAAGAGCACTCCGGCGAGGGCCGCCAAGCCGGCCAGCAGCGCATAAGTGGCCGGCTCGGGGATGACTTGGCCGCGCAGTTCGCCGCCTCCATGGACGGTGGAGTGCAGATTGATATAGGCCAAGCCGTCGATGATGTAGCCTTTATTCTCATCTGAGATGGTGGCGCTCCCGATAATGGTGCCGGAAGTCATCCCGAGGTCGGGGTTCATGTTGATAATCACTCCGGCATTGACCCCTTCGGCCGCAGGGCCATGGAAATGGGCCATGGTGAGATTGCCGAGGAGGCCGGTGTAGGACACATCCCAAGTCAGATAATTGGTTTCGATGTCCAAGGTGACTGTGGCGTTACCGGTGGCCGGGGTAACCACGACGGGCACCTCCTGATCTCCGGAAAGGGTGAATTCAAAAACGACGGTCGTGGCCGAGAGAACGGCGGTGGAGGCGACAAGCCCCACGAAGGAGAGAACGATGGCTCTTAATTTTGACCTCATGGTGGAATAGTCAGGTTGAGGTTGGGTTTTCGATGGCGTAACATGGGGCCGGATTAACCGGCCGGGAGGAATGCTCCGAAGATGGACCGCTTATAGTCTCCATAATGAAAAGTGTGTCAAATATTATGGTGAGGTATTTCCGGAGTCGGAAGGCCCGGGGGCCGTGGTCCCGTGGCTGCCGGCCAGGAAAAGCTTGATCCGGTCCGCTGCTTCGGAGGGATTCAGGACCTCAAGCCGGCTGCCGCCCGTCTCCGGGCAGCCCGGCGGCTGAAGGACGAGCCGGGGGGCATGGAAGATGGGGCCGGTGCGCAGCGGGTTGGTGGGGCCGAAGAGCGCGACGGTGGGGATGCCGGCGGCATTGGCGAGGTGCATGCCGCCGGAGTCGATGGCGAGGACGCCGGCGAAGCGGTCCAGCTCCTGCCAGAGCCTTCCGAGCGGGTGATGTCCGCATTCGTTGGCCAAGGGGAGATTGGCGGCGGCGGCCGCGGCAACGGTTTGGGCGAGAGATTGGTCTGCCTCGGAGCCGAGCAAGACGAAGCGGGTGCCGGGCAGGGAGGGGGCCAGCGACGCCAGGAGGGCGGCCCAATGCCCTGCGGGCCAGCGTTTGTCGGGGCGGTTGTTGGAGCCACAGAAGACGGCGATTTCATGGCGCTGGCGAGGCGCGTGGATGCGGAGGGGCGAAAGGTCGAGATCGCCTTGGAGACCGAAGGCGCGCCAGAAGGCTTCCTGGAGGCGGAGCTGGTGGGTGCGGTCCCAGTCGAAATCGGGGACTGGCTTCCAGCGACGAGTGAGGAGCGGGCGGGGCCGGCCCGGCAGGCGGAGGCCGATGCGCTCCGGGCAGGCCGTGAGGCGGGCCTCGAGGTCGCCGCGGAAGGACTGAGTCAGAATCAGAAACGTATCCGGATATCGGTGACGCAGCCGGCGGAACCAGAGCAAACGCCCCGGGCCGCGCGGCGGCAGGGGGAGGTAGTCATCGGCCAGGTCGGTGGCGCGAAACCAGTCTGCGAAGGCGGCGGGGCCGATGAGGGTGAGGGCGGCATCGGGCCGGCTTGCGCGGAGCAGCCGCAGGAGCGGGGCGACGAGGATCGCATCGCCGAGCCAGTTGGGCAGGCGGATCCAGAAGCGGTTGCCGCGGCCGCAGGACTCCAGGCCGACGGCGCCGCGGCGGCCCCCGAGGTTGAAGCGGGATTGAGGGTCGGGCCGGGTCCGCCAGCGGTCGTGAAGCCAGAGCCAGGAGGCGGCCTGGTCGCGGTCGGTGCGGAGAATGGTTTCCAACCAGCGGTTGGCCCCGATCAGAACGGCCTCCTTCTCCGGCGGGAGGACGTTCGGAATCATGCGCAGCTTTCCACGCCAGAAGCCAGTGCGGTGAAAGTACATTAGCCAGATATGGGCGCGGTATTTCTGGGCGAGCAGACCGGGCAAAGTGGTGGCGGAGGCCATGCGGCCGAGGAAGGGGATAAGGGTGCCCTGCCGACCGGCGCTTTGGTCGAAAAGAATCCCGACCCCCCCGCCTTCGGCGAGGAGGGCGCCGGCGCGGGCGAAGCCCTCCTTGCGGCTGAGCAGTTCGATGCCGAAGCGGGAGCGGACGCGGATCATCTCCCGCTCGAGCCCGGCATGATCGAGGGGGCGGTAGACGACCCCGATGCGGGGCAAGGACCCCCCATAGAGGAGCGGCAGCGCGGTGAGAGCCTCCCAGCAGCCGAGATGCGGGATGAGGATAAGGTGGGGCTCTCCTGAAGCGGCGCCGGCCCGGAGCTGGCCGCGGGTTTCCTCGTCGAGCGTAACCATGGCTTGGAGGCGCGCGGGGGAAAACCCCGGCATGGCGGCGGCGAAGAGGCCTGTTTCCACGCTGCGCTCCATGCAGGTGACGGCGAGCCGGCGGAGTTCGCGACGGCAGAGGTCGGGGTAAGCGTGGTGGAGGTTGGAAAGGAGCAGGCGGCGGCGCCAGCCGAGGATGAGGTAAAGGAACCGGGCCAGGGCCCGGGTGGTGGCGCGGGCGAGGGATTCGGGGGACCGGGCCAACGCCCAGCCGCAAAAGCGTGCGAGGAGGACAACCATCCGGGGGCGTGCTTAGTGGTGGCCACCTGCTCCGGCAAGTCCCAAGGGGAATCGGCCGCGGGGCGGGGTTTTGGGATTGAATCCCCCAACCACGCGGGCAACGCATGGTTCCGCCGGCAACCATGACGCGACTTCTCATCATCAAGCCCTCCTCCCTCGGCGACATCGTGCATGCCCTGCAGATGGTCGCCCGCTTGCGGGAAGGCTTTGATGGACAATTGGAGGTTTCCTGGATCGCGCGGGACACCTTCGCACCCCTGGTGGAAGCGTCTCCCCTGGTGGATCGAGTCTTCCGGTTTTACCGCCGCGATGGCGTGGCGGGTTTTTTCCGGCTAATGAAAGAAGTGCGGCGGGAGCGATTTGATTGTGTGCTCGACCTGCAGGGACTGGCGCGAACGGGGCTGATGACGGTGGCGAGCCGGGCGGAGCGAAAGGTGGGCCGCGCGGATGCGCGGGAAGGCGCGCGGTGGTGTTATGGTGAATTGGTGCCCCAGCCACCGGTGCCGGGGCCTCCCCATGCCGTCCAAGTATTGTTGGAATTCTGCCGAGTCTTCAGTGTGGATCCGGTGCCGGGGCCGGATCTGTGGTTTCGCTCGCCGGAGGGAGTGGGGGACACGGTGGCGGGCCGCGCGGTTGCTGCCGGCAAAAACTTTGCCGTGCTGTTGCCTGGCAGCCGCCATGCCCGCAAGTGCTGGCCCGGCTATGGCGGCCTGACCCGGCGACTGCTGGAAGAGGAAAAGGATCTGCAGGTGATCTGGGCGGGAACCGAAGCTCCCCCCGGAGAGATGCCGGCCGTCGGCGGGCGCTTCACCGACTTGATCGGCAAAACCAGCTTGACGGAGCTGGCCTGGCTGCTGCGCCATGCGGCTGTGGTGGTGGCCAATGACAGCGGCCCCTGCCATCTGGCCGTCGCCCAGGGAGTGCGGACACTGGCCCTCTTCGGCCCGACGGATCCGGTCCGCTATGGGCCGTTTCCCCCGAACCGGCCCGGGTGTGCGGTCGTGCGGGCGCCGGGCGGCCGGTGGGAGAATCTGGAGGTGGAAACGGTGCTGGAGGCCTGGAAACGAGTGGCCTCGGCCGGAGTCCGGCGCGGAGACGGCGGCATGACAACCACCGCCGACTGATGCCCTTGCCGTGCGGCTCCGCGGACACCGCCCCGGCGTTGCTCTTTCACTGTGCCTATGGTCCGGCCATTGGGTGGGGACACGCGGTCCGCTGTGCCTCCCTGGCAACGGAAGCGGCCAGGCGGGGCGGGCGATGCTTTCTGCTGCCTTCGGAGGCCTCGGCAGGATCATTGCCGGATGAAATGCCGGCTGCGTTTGAGGCGCGTATTTCCGATCCCCGGGATCTGCCGGTGGAAGTGCGACCCAGCTGGATCGTGCTGGACGATCTGCATTTGCAGCCGGCCGGTCCCATGCCTGGTCTGGTGGCCGCTTATCCTCAGGCCCGGATCCTGATGATTGATGACGACGCCGAGGAGTGGGACGTCTGCGGAGATCTGGTGCTGAACCCGGAACTCGGGCTGCGGGCGCCGGAGGGGAAGGAGGCTCGGTTGCTCTGGGGCGAGCGGTTTGCGCCGCTGCGTCCCGGCCTGGCGGATCCGCTGCCGCCGCCGCCGGGAGCACGACCTCCGGAGGGTCGGGGATTGTTGGTCCTGCCGGGAGGGACGGATCCGACTGGACTGGCGCGGGCGGTGCTGGAGCAACTGTTGGCCACGGACGCGGGACATTTTCATCCGGTGGTGATCCTGGCTTCGGAGCACCCGGATGCAGCCGCGGTCGACCGGTTGTTGGGGCGGTTTCCGGGGGGGTGCCGGCTGGAGAAAGTGGACAGCCGGCGGCTGGCGGGTTGGATGCGCGTGTGTGCGGCGGGCGTGCTGGCCTGTGGATCCAGCGTATACGAAGCCGCCGCTTTGGGCCTGCCTTTCCTTGGCGTGGTGGCGGTGGAAAACCAGATCATCAAAGGTGCGGCTGTGGAACGACTGTGGCGATTGCCCGTGCTGGAGCGGAGCCGGGTTCCACACGCACCGCTGGGAATGATCCTGCGCCGCCTTGTCGAGAGCGGCGGGTGCGATCGCTTTGTTGGGATCGATGGCGGGGGGGCGTCCCGGGTGGTGGACCGCATGGAAGCGCTGGAGCGGTTTTGATGCCGAGGCTGAGCGGCAAGAAGACCGGTGGGAAGCGGCGGCTCGCGCCGGTGGCGATGATTTTTCGAAATAATTTACAGCTTCGCGGGGACAACGAGGTTGAACCCCCGGAACGCCCGGGATAGACCAGTCAGGTTTATGAGTCTGGAACGCGTCATGATTCTGGATGATGAATTGATCATCCGGAAGTCCCTGGAAGAGCAGATGCGGCGCAAGCGCCTTTCAGCCATCAGCGTTGGGACCATGGCCGAGGCGGAGAAGTACCTCGCCCGCGAGGAAGTGGATTTGATTTTTCTGGATGTGAATCTGCCCGACGGCAACGGCACCGATCTGCTGGATCGTCTCGCCGGGTCGCCGGACGGACCGTTGGTGGTGGTGATCACGGGTTACGGCACGGTCGAGTCGGCGGTGAGCTGCATGCGGGCGGGGGCGTTTGACTACATCATCAAACCCTTTTCCAACAGCCAGATCGATGTCCTGTTGAAGAAAGCCCAGTCCTACACCCACTTGGTGAAGGTGAACCAGTTTCTCCACCAGGAAATGGCCGGGGAGACCGAGTTGATCGGTCATAGTGCGCCGCTGCAGCGTCTGCGGCAACTGGTGGCGAAAGTGGCCCCGACGGAGGCGACCGTCCTGATCAGCGGGGAGAATGGCACCGGCAAGGAAATGGTGGCCAACGAACTCTACCGGCTCGGGGCTCGCCGGAGGGGTCCCTTTATCCGGGTCAACTGTGCCGCAATCTCCGAAAGCCTGATCGAAAGTGAGTTTTTCGGTCATGAAAAAGGGGCCTTCACCGGTGCCCTGCAGAAGCGGGAGGGGCGGTTTGAGCTGGCGGACGGGGGCACCATTCTCCTTGATGAGATCAGCGAAATCTCGCCCAAAGTGCAGGCCAAGCTGCTCCGGGTTCTGCAGGAACGGGAGTTCGAGCGGGTCGGCGGCAACAAGACCATCCAAGTCAACGTGCGGGTCGTCGCCACGACCAACCGCGACCTGCTCAAGTTGGTCGAGGCCGGGGAGTTTCGGCAGGATTTGTATTACCGGCTCAACGTCTTTCCGGTCCATGTGCCGCCCCTGCGGGAGCGGCAGGAAGACATTCCGCTGCTGGCCCGGCATTTTCTGGAGCGCTTCGGGCGCAAGCACGGCATCAAAGTCAAAGGCATCGAGCCCGCTGCGCTGGAAGCGCTGGTCCGCCACTCCTGGCCGGGCAACGTGCGGGAGCTCCAGAACACCCTGGAGCGGGCGGTGATCCTGTCAGAAACCGGCCAGCCCCTGCAGGCGGCCGCCCTCGGTCTGGTTTCGCTGCCTGCATCCGTCCAGGCGGTGGTTCCCCCGGTGGTCGCGCTGCCGTCACCGGTCCGGCCCGACCCGGAGTCGGGCGAAAACGGTGTTGCGCCCACCTTGGCCGAAAACGCAGCCGGCGAGCAGACCGAGCCCGATGGCGGCGAAGTCCCTCCGGTGCCGCTGGCCGAGGTCGAGCGCCGGCATATCCTCGACACGCTCCGGCAGACCGGCGGCAACCGCACCCAGGCCGCCAACGCCCTCGGGGTGAGCATTCGCACCCTCCGAAACAAGCTGGCACTCTATCGCCAGGAGGGTCTTGCGGATGAATTTGTGGAGACAAACTAGCGCCGCGGGGAAGGTTTTTCCATCCCGGGCTAAATTGTATCCGCAATCCTGCGATATAGGGGAAGGCCATTTCAGGCCCTACGATTAACCATGCAAGTCGCCATCCCCATTCCCGACTCGGAAATCTCCGGTATGGTCGCCCATTCCCTGGAGAAAGTCTTTTCGACCATGCTGCATCGGGAAGTCACGCTCGTCAGCCAGGTCAGCCAAGATGCGGACGGCCAGGCCGATGCGCCGATCCATCTGCCGCTGGATCCGAACTCCGCCCTCGTGGTCGGCACGGTCGGATTTCTCGGCAGTGTCGATGGTGTGATCTACATTTACATGAACGAGCCGCTCGCACTGACTCTGACCTGCACCATTCTGGGACTCGAGCCGGCAGACCTCGACGGGGAGATGCACGAGACGGTCAATGATGCGGTCGGCGAGCTGACCAACATGATCACCGGCACCTTCAAGAACATGCTCTGTGATCAGGGTTTCAACTGCAAGCTGACCATCCCCTCGATTCTCCGCGGCTCCCGCCTCACCATTGAACCCATTGCCGCCGCCATCCGCCGGCTCTTCCAATTTGAAACCCAGGGCCAGGCCCTGATCGTTGATCTCCTGCTCAAACCCGGCGACTGACCGCCACCATCTCCCCATGCGTGCCAAAATCCTCACAGTAGACGACTCCAAGACCGTTCGCATCATCGTCCGGAAGGCGTTCAAGGCCTACGACTGCGAAATTCTCGAAGCCCAGAACGGCGTCGAGGGCCTCGCGATGGCCGCGAAGGAAGTTCCCGACATCATCCTGCTCGATATCACCATGCCGGTGATGGACGGGGTTGAGATGTTGACCAAGATCAAGGCCGACAACGACCTCAAAGGCATCCCGGTGATCATGCTCACGGCCGAAGCGGGCAAAGAGCACGTGCTCAAGATCGCCAAAATCGGGGTGCGGGATTACATCGTGAAGCCCTTCAAGGAAGAAGTTCTGGTGGAAAAGGTTTCCCGCGTGGTCGAGCTGCGGCCCGCCGGAGAAGCCGAGGCGAAGAAGAAGAGCATCGAAGATCCGATCGACGTGCTCGTGGTCGAGGACAAGCCGGCCATCATCAAGCAACTCCAGGACGGCCTCAAGCACACCCCGTGGAAGATCCACGGCGTCGCTTCCACGGGTGAGGCGATCGACTTCACCGGCAAGCTCATCCCCGAACTCGTGCTGATCAGCCTCTCCCTGCCGGACGATTCCGCCCTGACCCTGTTTCGCGTCCTCCGGTCCACCAACAAGACCAAGTATGTGCCCATCTTCGGACTCTCTGTGAAGACGGAGTTGGAAGAGCAGCAACGTGCGCAGCAGTGCGGCTTCACCTCCATCATCACCAAGCCGATCGATTTCACCGAGCTGGAGCTGAAAGCCTCCCGCTCCATCAACCTCGACACCTCCGGTCGCTACTATCGCCTCGGCAACGACCGGCTGGTCATCAAAATGCCGGCCAACTGCACCCCGGCCGTGCTCACCGAGATTGACTCCTATCTCAAGCACAAGCTCAGTGAAGCGGTGGACAGCGGGGTGGGCACGGTGGTCTTCGATGTGCTGGCGCTGAAATCGATGACGATGGAAACGATCAAGTTTATCCACAGCGCGATGCAGGTCTGCAAAGACCTCAGCCTGACCCACTCCATGGTCGGCACCGGCCAAGTGGTCGACGACTGCCGCGGCTTCGAGGAGTCCAAGGACTGGAAATTCCACGAGAGTTTGGACACCGTCGACTGCGAAGTGGCCAAGGTCTGAGCGATGCTTGCGTGATCGCCCGGATGGAGGGGGGTATCGGACTCCGGTCCGAACGATCCGGGCCGCTTGCCATCACTGTGGAAGTGGCCTTGGGTAGGGTCGCGCCATGATTTCCGAAGACCCCGGCATCGAGAAGTACCTGTGTGGCGGAAAAAAGACCAGGCCGCGGCTCGGCTTGGAAGACCGGGCTTTGCTGGCTCTGGCGAAGGCGGGTTCGGTCAAGGCCGTTTTTGAAGCCGCCTGCTCGCTCCTGGATGTCTGGTGTCCGGTGCAGCATGTCAGTTTTTTCGCCAACATCATTGACCCCCGCCGCCCGCAGGTCTGGATGAGCCGGGATGGCAGCCTGGACCTGATGGATGGTGAGGCGGTGCGGCGGATTGCGGGCGTTTGCCCCGGGATCGGCAGTTTGGGCGGCAATCCCGGGGCCTGGCTGATTCACTGGAAAGACCTGGTCGAAGCGGAGGAAGATTGGTATCGGGGTTTCTACTACAACGAAGTCCTGAAACCGATGGGGTTGTGTTTTGCTGGCGGACTGGCGTTTTGGGACGGGAACCGGCTGAGCGGATTTCTCGGCCTGCTGCGAGACCGCGACCAGGGGGACTTTGGACCGGAGGCGTTTCGGCAACTCGGGCGCCTGCATGCCCACCTCGAAGCGGCCCTCGGGCGTGTCCTGCGCCAGGAGCGCCAGGCGGCGGTGCGCGAGTCACTGCAGCGGCTGGCCCACTCAATGCCGACCCCCTGCGTGATGGTGGACTGGACCCTGGAGACCCTCTTCCGGAACAAAGCAGCCGAGGCCCTGAGTGCACAGTGGAACGGAGGCGGTAATGGCTCCGGGGTGCTGCCGCGAGTCGTGCTGGCGGCGATTCGCCGGATGCGGGCGGAGATCGAGGCCGATGCCGCCCGCCTGCACTTCGGTGCGACCAGCAAACAGGCGGTGGTCGAGTCCCCCATCGGCGATGCTTGGAAGGCGGAAATATCCCCCTTGGCCCTGGACAGTGCGAATTGCGAGCGGACCGGTTTCCTGGTGCGGTTTCGCAGGGGCACGGCACGTGAAGCCCTCGCAGCGGACCCCGAGGAGTGGCTGGCGGCACTGACGCTCCGAGAGCGCGAGGTGGCTTGTCTGGCCGCTCTCGGCACCGACAACCGGGAGATCGCCCGCCGGCTGGGCAAAAGCGTGCCGACGGTGAAGCGGCAGCTGCACTCCACCTACCGGAAGCTGGGCATCGCCAGTCGCGCGCGGTTGATAGCGATTCTCAATCAGGAACCGGCCGCGGATTCCGCCCGGACCGGGTAAACGGTGCCCGGGCCAGCCGGGGCTTGCCGCCGGAGCGCCGATGCACTTGTCTGGCGGGCCTATGAAGCCGCTTCTTTTTACCCTCGTGGCGGAGGATCGTCCCGGATTGGTGGATACGGTCGCGGCCGTGGTCAACGAGCACGGCGGCAACTGGCTGGAAAGCCGGATGTGCCGCTTGGGCCGTCAATTTGCCGGGATTATCCGGGTGGAGGTTCCGGTCGTGAGGGAGGAGAACCTCACGAACGCACTCAACGCCCTGGCCGCCCGCGGTATGGCGGTGACCATCCATCCGGCCGGGCCGCCCGGCCCACAGCCGGCGGCGCGGCGCATCCGCCTGGAAGTGGTTGGCCAGGACCGGCCCGGGATCGTGCGGCAGATCGCCCACGCGCTGGCGGAATTTCACGTCAACGTGGAGGACATGAAAACCTCGGTGGGAAGTGCGCCGATGTCGGGCGAGCCACTCTTCCGCGCCCGGGCCGAGGCCTTGGTGCCCGAAGGCGTGGCGATCGAGTCGATCCGCCGGGGCCTCGAGCAGATAGCCGCCGACCTCATGGTCGATCTGACGCTGGAAGAGGACGCTGGTTGATCGTCGGCATTTGACTCGATGCCTGACACTGGTAAAGCTGGCGGCCATGACTACCCCCGAAGACCTCCCCCTGACCCCCGATGACAT
>REEB01000199.1 GCA_007695295.1 Puniceicoccaceae bacterium | reverse complement strand
ACGCGGTCAAGCAGCGGCAGTTCATCGAGGAAATTTCCAGCGCCCGGGAGCAGGAGGTGGCGCGGGCTCAACTTCGGCAGATGATCGCCTACGCCGAGAGCGGCGAATGCCGGCGGACGTCACTGCTGGCTTATTTTGGCGAAAACCGCGAGGAGCCGCAGTGTGATGCCTGCGACAACTGCCTCGAACCCCGAGACACCTTTGACGGTACCATCGAGACATTGAAGTTTCTCTCCTGTGTTTACCGGGTGGGCCAGAGCCGGGTGGCGCGGACAGGACTCAACCACATCGTGGACATCCTCCTCGGATCGCAGGCGGAAAAAATCCGCTCCTGGGGCCATGACGCCCTTTCGACCCATGGCATCGGCGCGGACCTGCCGCGGGGGCATTGGCAGGCGGTGGGCCGGCAGTTGATCGCGAAGGGGTTTCTGGAAATGGCTCCCGGCAAGTTCAGTACCGTGGGCCTGACCGAGGAGGGCCGCGCAGTTTTGAGGGAGCGGCGGCCGGTCACGCTGGTCCGCCCGCTGCTGACCTCCGAGGCGTTGGTGCGCAAGCCCAAGGCGGGTGAGATCGAGTGCGACGAGATCCTCTTCGAACGGCTCCGCGGTGTGCGCAAGCGCCTGGCCGATGCCATCGGCAAGCCGGCCTACATCATCTTCGGCGATGTGACGCTGCGTGAAATGGCGCGCGTGTATCCGGAAAACGAGGACGAGTTGGGACGGATTCCCGGCGTCGGCGAGCGCAAGCTGGCGGAGTATGGGCCGGCTTTTCTGGAGGAAATCCGTGCCTACCGGGCGGGTCCGGGCATCGGCTCGGGCCGGGTCGGCGGTTGAGCTTCCGCGCCGGCGGTAGTTTCCCGGCCACCCACGAGGGTGCGCAGCACCCAGCCCGCGGCCGCGAGGCCGAAGGCGCCCGTGACGGGAGCGGCCGTGCCGAGGCCTTCGGCGCAGTCCAGCCGCTGGCTCGAGCCCGCCTCGGGACGCTCGCAGACGGAGCCATCGGCCCACGGGTAGCGGGGCCGCTCGGGCGAATAGACCGCGGCGATGCCGCAGGGAACGCGCTCCCGGATGGTGAAGCCATGCTTGCGGCGGAGGGTTTTCCGGACCATGCGCAGGAGTGGATCGACGGTGGTGCAGGCGAGATCGTCGATGCGCACCCGGGTGGCATCGGTGCGGCCGCCGGCGCCTCCGGCGGTGATGACCGGGATGCCGCGCTCGCGACAGGCGAGAAGCAGGTGGCACTTTTCGGAGAGGCCATCGATGGCGTCGACGACCGCGTCCGGCGCGGGATCGAGGAGGGCGGCGGCGGTGGAGGGAGTGTAGAAGGCGGTCACCGCCTCGGTCCGGCAGGCGGGATTGATCTGCTGTATCCTCTCCGCGAGGACAGTGGCCTTGGGCCGGCCAATGGAGGTCCCGAGTGCGTGGAGCTGGCGGTTAGTGTTGGTGATGCAGACGTCGTCGAGGTCGACGAGGGCGAGCCGGCCGACGCCGGAGCGGGCGAGGGCCTCCACCGTCCAGGAGCCGACCCCGCCGAGGCCGACGACCATGACGCGGGCGGCGGCGAAGCGGGCGACGCTGCCGCGGCCGTAGAGCCGGTCGAGGGCGGCAAAGCGGGGGTCGGGGGGCGGTACGGTCTTGATCAGGCTTGTCGGCATGATGGTGTCACCGCCGAGGTTGCCGGGGAAGTCGCTGGTTTCAAGACCGGGAGCGGCAGAGTCCGTGAGGGCGGGGTGATCACCGGGAGGACGGAGCTCTCCCGGAGACGGTTGGGCGGGGATCAGCGGGCCGGCCCTTCCGGGTGGAAGCGGTCGACGCCGGCGTGGGGTTGGTACAACTCCTCCGGCCGGTGGAAGCCCAGATGGCCGTCCGCGAAGACGGCATGAAGACGTCCGCCATGGTGGCCACCGTTCATCTCATGATGGGAATCCCAGTAGTGGGCCATGAAGTGGTCCACGCCGTGGCCCTCGGCGAAGAGCACCACCCGGGAAGGGTTGGCGAGGTCGGCCGGATTTCGCCAGGACCGCGGAGATTCCCGGTAGTGGTCGTCGTGCCGAGGGTCCAGCTCCACGTAGACATTGGAAGCGTAGCTGGAGGAGGCGGCCGTCCGTCGGGAGTCGTTGGGGCAGCGGTAGTGGCGGTTGAACGCCTCCTCGTAGGCCTCGCCGGTGACGTCCGCGGGCACGCCGAGGTAGGGCAGGAGGGATCGCTGCCAGGCGGATTCGCCATGGGCGAAGGCCGAGTGCCGGCTGCGGGGAAAGGCATCGTGATCCAACGAATAGAGAAGGGCGGCCTGTCCGAGGGTGCGAAGGTTGGCCGCGCACTGGGTGCGGCGCGCCTGTTCCCGGGCGGACTGGGCTGCCGCCATCACGAGGTGGAAGAGAATGCCCGTCACCGCGATGACCGTGAGCAGCTCGACGAGGGTGAAGGCGGCGCGTTTCACCGGTGGCGGGCCAGCAACGGCAAGAGCGCGGCGAAGCCGAGTAACAGGCCGATGAGGGCGGGTTCGGGGATGGCAGTGAACTCGAGCGTGAACGGCACGGCCGCAAAGTTCGGGCTGGCCAGTCCGGTCTCATCCCCAAGGTAGAGTTCGAAGGCGGCGCTGTAGGAGGCCACCAGCGCCGGGGCATGAAAGGCGGGGTGAAACATCGTGCCGCCGAACCTCCAGATCAGGCTTTCATCGGGGCCGGGATGGAAGAGCGGCGTCCAGGTGGGGCCGTGTTTCACCTCCAGCCCCGGACTCAGTTCCAGCAGGCGCACCCAGAAACCGAGGCCTTCGGGAAGGGGATCGTCGGTGATGGCGACAAAGCCCCAGCGCCGGGAAAAGGCGTACCCGTCGGCGCCCGGGTCGAGTGCGGAGAACCAGGGGGCGGTCGGATCGAAGCCGTCGCCGGGATGGCTGAGGGCGAGCGGGCGGAGTTCCGGCACCGCCAAGGGCGCGGCGGAAGTCGGGCCGGTCGGCACGAGCGGATCGCCGTCGAAAAGCACCCCGGGCTGGCCCGCGGCGAAGTCGAGATAGATGTGAGTCATGGCCCCCTGCATGGGAATCATGGGCAGGGTGGCGGCGCCGGCGGCGGCCGTCAGCGCGGTTGAAGCGATAATCAGAATCGGAAAAAGTGGTTTCATGGACTTGGAATGGAAAGGGATTAAAAGGAGGGGGGTGACGGGACCGGCGGTGCACGAAGATGCGACCGAATTGCATCCGTAATGTTGGATGCGAACAAGGCGGCATGGGCCGAAGGCCCGGCGGAAGTCAGGCGGGAAGGAGGCCCGCCCGGGGCACCGGTCCGGGCGGAGCGTGGAGTCGTTGGGGTGGCCGCAGGTCCGTCGTTCCGGGGTAGATCACAGGCAACGTCGGCGGACGCAGCCAGAGGGTGGCCGCCGCCGGCATGGGCAGATGCCGGAAATGCGTTTCGAGGGCCGTGTCGGCCTCCCGTTGGCGCTCCTGCTCGCGTCCTTCCTGGATCGCGCGGCAGAGGTCGCAGGGGTTCTCCCCGCCGAAGGTGGCGCTGAGACCGCGCCCCAGGGAGCCTTCCGCGGCGGAGTAGTCGACGATCATTTTCATCCATGCCACGCCCTGCAAGGCGGCCCAGTAGCCACCGGAGAGGTGGAGGGCGACGGCCAGCAGGAGCGTATAGATGGCGATCCGAAAGTTCACGGAATCGGTTTTCCAGTGTGCAGGGTTGGGACTCAAGCCTCGATCCCCGGGGATTTGACCTGGATCAAAGTTTGAGCGCGAAAGTGTGGCCCGCCGGGTCACCGGAGGAGGTGTGTCCATCCATAAGCTATTGAATGGTAAGAATTAGTGTAGATCGGGAGCCAGGACTGAAACTTGGGAAGGCCCCTCCACTAAGCTAAACCCTTAGGGGCCATCGCGGGTTTTCCTGATGGGGTGCAGACTTGACCCCGGCTTGCCATGGGTTTTTGCTGGTGGCATGAAAGTGCTGTCCCTTTTCCTCGCCCTCAGCGCACTGCTGCTTTTCTCGGCCACGGCTTCCATGGCTTCCTTCGCCACCCTCACCCATGTCAGCGGTGGCAATGTCCAGATGGGCATCAATCTTCAGGGCAAGACCATCTTCATGCCGACCCGGACTCAGTTTGTCCCGGCCGGATCGGTCCTTCGGCTTCCTCCGGGGGCGGTGGTGCAGGTCAACTATCCCGGTGCCGGGAAAATGGAGTTCCGCGGGCCGACCTTGGTTTGGCTCGGCAAGGATGCTGGTGGCAAGCCGGCATTCGTGAGCGACGAGCAGTCCGAGCCCCGTTCCGTCGGCCGTGAAAACGCCAACGTCATCCGCAACCGGCTCGACCGCGACAGCAAGCTGAACGATGTTTATAAAATGCCGCCTTCCAAGTCGACCTCCTCCAAGACACAGAACAGCGGCGGGGATTGAGCACGATTCACCGCGCAGCAATGCCTTTCCAACGCGACCTTGCCGGGTCGCGTTTTTTTATCGCCGCCGGTCCGGTGGAGGAGAGATAACCGCGGCCTCCCTGCCGGGAGCGGCTTCGAATCCTGATGTCATCCACTCCGTCTGACTCAATGGTCCGCATGGTGCGGCTGGTTTTGTTTGCCCAGTGTGTGCTGGCGGTGGTGCTGCCGTCGTTGGCGGCGGTTCTGCCCTGGTTTGGCGGACATGTGCACCAGGCCGTCCTTTTGTCCCTGGCACTGATTCCATTGCTAGCCTGGTTCTGGATCTGGCGTTCGGCTGCGGGGGAGCTTTGGCGGGAAATCCGTTTGCCGGTCCTCTGTTGGGCGGCGCTGCTGGGGCTGGTTGCGATCAGTTATGTCAATCCCAGTCACGGCGAAGAGGAATTCATGGGATTGGTCAGTTGGACCGAGCGGGAGCATTGGTGGTGGTTGCCGGCCTCCCTGGTGCCCGATGCAGTGCCGGTCTTTGCCTGGCTGTGGGCGGGCTGGATGGTGCAGGGCCTGGCGGTTTATGTTATTTTCCGGAGTCGCTCGTGGCTGATTGCCCTTGGACTGGTGATTGTCCTCCACGCGTTCGTGCTCTCCCTTCTCGGCATTTACTGGCATCTTCAGAAACTGGCAACGGGCGACTGGTTGGTATTGGGGCGGGTGCGTGCGCCGGAAGAGTTTTTCTTTTCCTCGTTTCTCTATCACAACCACTGGTCGGCTTTTGCCGTCTTGGCCGTAGCTGTTGGCTTGGGGCTGTGGTACCAATTTTTCGACGATCACGTGAAGGGTCGAGCCTTTGCCAAGCTGGTGCTCTGGGTGCTGCCGCCGGTGCTGCTGGTGATCGCGGCCACCATACCTCTGGCGACTTCCCGGATCGGCACCCTCGTTCTCGGAGGGGTGGTGGTGGGTGCGGTGATATACAGTCTCTATTTCTTTGCCCTGCGGCTGGGGTTCTCGGTCGGGTGGAAGCTTGGATTGGGCGTGAGCCTGGCCTGCATCGCGGTGTTTGGCGGTGCGCTCTGGTTTTCAGTCCAATATGGCACTTTCGAGCGCAAACTCGGAGAAGCGGTGACGGAATACGAGCGGTGGAACGAAGGGACCGGCTTCCTCACCCTGCGACTGCCCATCTACGCCGACACCCTCGAAATGATCAAAGACAAACCCGTCTGGGGCTGGGGGCTAGGCAATTTCCAATATGCGTTTGTGTTTTATGTACGTGAGGAGGTGCGGATCGCGGGTCCGACCGGTTATCATCTCCATTTTCACCGAGCCCACAACGACTGGCTGGAGGTAGCCTCGGAGGTGGGCATCGTGGGATTGCTGCTGCTGGTGGTGCCCGGCTTCTGGTGGGCGCGGCGACTGCCGGCGGCGCTCACCAAGGCTCCGTTTCCGGTCTGGATGTGTTTTGCCGGGGGGGTCATCCTGATCTACGCCTTGGCCGATCTGCCCTTCGATCATATGGCCGTGGGGACGGCGTTTGTCATCGTGACGGCGGCCGGGCTCTGTGCGCTGCCACGGGGCGAAACCGAGAAGCAGCTGAATGCTGGAGGGAAGCGTTTGCGTACACAAAAAAGCCGCCGGTAGAACCGGCGGCTTGATGCTACAGAAAAGCTGATCGGCGATCAGCGGCGAACCCGTCGCAGCGCGACAATTGCCAACGCGAGCGCCCCGAAGAGCATCGCGTAGGTCGAAGGCTCGGGGATGGCGGTGACGGTGATGTTGTCGAAGCGATTGTTGCCGGTGGCCCCGGTGGCCCCGTCCAAGGTCACGCGGAGAAACACCGATGCTTCGTTGTCGAGGAGGTCGCCCAAGGCGAATTCATAGGCTAGGAAGCTGGTCTGGCTGGAGTTGAAGGGGTCGCCGAAGTTCGTGAAGTAGACTCCGTCGGTCGAGTAGGAGAGCTGGTTGTTGTTGAACCCGCTTGAAGTGCCGCGGGCGGCAAAGGAGAAAACCAAGTCCGTGAGGCCGGACATGCTGACTTCGACTTGCCACCAGGAACCATTGTTGGCGGCCATGCCGTCGGTCACCGTGCCTCCTTGGATGGAGAGGGAGCCACCGCCTTCAAATCCATCCTGGGCATTGACCGTGGTTCCGATGAAGGAGGGGACCCATTGGTGGACGGTGTCATCGTTAGCATTGACAACCGTGTCGAGCAGCAGGCCGCCGCCCACGGTGAGGGCGCCACTGCCGATATCGGCTGCTTGCGGAAAGGCGCCCTCAATGAAGCCAAAACCTCCACCAGGGAGGTCGTTGTCATTCTGGGCCCAGTAGGCGACGACCACGGAGGCCGATGCAGAAGCGGCGGAGAAAAGGGCGCCCGCTGCGAGGAGGGAGATCAATCGAGTGTTTTTCATAGGAGGATGGATAATGACCAAGGATTACAGGATGAAGCGGAGAAGCCCCGGTCCACCCCTGGTTGAGCAGAATGCGTTCCAGCGGATCAGCTAATGCCGACTGCCAAAACGGAAGCAACCTTGGAGAAGAAATGCCGTCCTGCCAACCCCTCTTTTGTGAAAATCAGGCCACATCTTCCATGGATCGAGGAAGTGGCGGGTGGAAGCGAAAGGGTTGACCCTGCCGGTGCGACGGTCATTTCCCTGCAGGCATGACCAGCGGATGGATCGAGGTACTGCGGGGGATGTTCGGCCTCCTCGTCCTGGTCGGATGTGCCTGGCTGCTGAGCGTGGACCGGCGGCGGGCGCCGTGGAAGCTGGTTGCCATCGGCCTTGGATTGCAGCTGGTGCTGGCGCTGCTGCTGCTCAAGGTCCCCGGCGCCTACCGGGCGGTGGAGGCGGTGGCGTTGTTTTTTGTGCGGCTGATCGGCTTCAGTGAAGCGGGTTCGCGGTTTGTCTTCGGGCCGCTGGCCGATGCCGGGGCCGGGGGCTGGGGGTTTGTTTTCGCCTTTCAGGTCCTGCCTTCGATCATCTTTTTCTCCGCACTCAGTTCGCTGCTCTACTACCTCGGCGTGCTCCAGTGGCTGGTCTATGCTTTTGCCTGGGTGATGCGGCGGACGATGGGGCTTTCCGGGGCGGAGAGCCTCGCGGCCGCGGCCAATGTCTTCGTCGGGCAGACGGAGGCTCCGCTGGCGGTGCGGCCCTACATCGCCGGCATGAGCCGCTCGGAAATTCTCGCCCTCATGACCGGCGGCATGGCCACGATTGCCGGCGCGGTGCTGGTGGCCTACATCATCATGCTCGGGGGTGACAGCGAAGCGGACCGCCTGCGTTTCGGCAGCCACCTCATCACGGCCTCGATCCTTTCCGCCCCGGCCGCCCTCGTCATGGCCAAGCTGATGATCCCCGCAACCGGGCCGCCGAACCAAGAGATGATCATCGACCGCTCCTTTCTCGGCACCAACGTCTTTGATGCCATCACCCGCGGCGCCACCGACGGGCTCAAGCTCGCGCTCAACATCGGGGCCGTCCTGATCGTTTTCACCGCTTTGATTGCCTTGGTGAACTGGATGCTGGGCGACGGCCTCGGGTCCTGGACGGGGTTGAACGCCTTCATCGCCGACCGCAGTGGAGGCGCCTATGAGCAGGTGTCGTTCGAACTGTTGGTCGGGCTGCTCTTCGCGCCCTTGGCCTGGGTGGTGGGGGTGCCGTCCGGGGATTTGCTGGTGGTGGGGCAGCTCTTGGGCGAAAAGACCGTCATCAATGAATTCATCGCCTACAGCAGCTTGGGCGAGATCCGGGCCGAAGGTGGCCTCTCGGACCGGGCGGCCGTCATCGCCACCTACGCGCTCTGCGGTTTCGCCAATTTCGCCTCGGTGGGCATTCAGATCTCCAATCTCTCCATCCTGGCTCCGGAGCAGCGCCCCGTGCTGGCCGCGCTCGGGTTTCGCGCTCTGGTGGCGGGAACACTGGCCTGCCTGATGACCGCCGCCATTGCCGGCATGGTGGCTTGATCCTGGTTTTTGTGGTACAACATGGCATGCCCGCAAAGAGTCCCATTCTCCCCGCCTTCGGGCGGACCGCCGTGCTTATCGGGATCATCTACCTGAGCCTGGCGCTGATGCTGACAGTCCTGCAGCGGCAGTTCATCTACTATCCCGAGCGTGCGTCCCAGGACCAGCTGGAGCAGCGGGCCCAGCGGATCGGCCTGGAGCCTTGGCGCGGGAGTGACGGGCAATTCCATGGCTGGCGCTCCGCCGGATCCGGCGTTCCGGCGGCGGGAATTCCGGTCTTGGTTTTCCACGGCAATGCCGGCTTTGCGCTCTATCGGGAGTATTTCCGCGAAGCCCTCGAGCCCCGGCTCGGACCGGTGCATCTGCTCGAATATCCCGGTTATGGAGGGCGGGAAGGGCGCCCCTCGGAAGGCGCTCTCGTCGAAGCGGCGGAAGCCGCTCTCGCCGATCTGCATGCCGAAACCGGGAAAACGGTTATCCTGGCGGGTGAATCCCTCGGCACCGCTCTCGCCGGGGTGGTGGCCGGGCGTCATCCCGAAAAGGTCGCCGGCCTGCTCCTTCTGACGCCGATCCCCGACCTGGCCGAGGTTGCCGCCGTTCATTACCCGTGGCTGCCGGTGCGCTGGCTGATGCGCGACCGCTACCGAGGTCTCGAAGGCCTGGCTGATCACCCCGGCCCGGCTGCCTTTGTCATCGCGGGGCGCGACGAGATCGTGCCCGACCGGGTCAGCCGGCGCTTTTACGAGGCCTATGAAGGCCGCAAGCGCCTCTGGGTGCAGGACGGCGCCGGTCACAACACCCTCGACCTGCACCCCGGTGCCGGCTGGTGGGACGAGGTGGCAACCTTCCTGCGCAACGACTCCCGCTGAAATTGGCGAGTGGCTTGCTTCCCGTGGAGGATGCACCACGGACCTGGTCATTACGATAATTAATCGTTCACGCCTGATCAGCATCCCTCCCCTCTCTGGATTCAGGACATTTATAACAATGCCACCATGAGCATCGCTTTTGGCGCAACTCCATGGACGGAACTGGTCCTTGGTTCCGCTGTTGAAGCGGTTTGGCGGGTGAGTCTCGTTTCGTTCGCCGCCCACTCCTGTCATAAAGAAAAAGCCATGGGCCTGGCCATCGGGGTTTTGCCTAAATACTTATCAGCATATCCCCCATATCCCAAGGGGATGGACACAACTTCTTGACCCAGGCTGTTCCGAGTTAGTTAAATCTGGCATGCTCCTATTCCAGCCCCTGTGCCGTGGCATGTCCTTGGCTCGTTCCGGTTTGGTACTTCTGCTTGCCTCCGCAGTTCCCCTGTTTGCCGGTGGTCCGCTCGCCATGGACCAGCATGTCGCCGGTTCCGGACTTTTCAATGCCTACGTTTCCGACGCTTTTGACGGCATTAATGTCAATGACGACTGGGTCGTGGAAGCGGAGGGCGGCGACCGGATCACCGTCGAAGTCCAGGCGGCGATCGGCAATTCGCAGCCACGGATCCGCCTGCTGAATGCGGCCGGCTCCACCCTGGTGTCGGTCAATGGCGGCTCCAACGGGCGGGCTGCCTTCCACAACTTTGAGATTCCCGCGCCCGGCACCTATCGTGTCCGCGTCTTCACCGCCCATGAGGTGGGCGGTTACGTACTGCGGGTTCTGCTCGGGCGGGGCCTGCGGTTGGAAAACGAGCCCAACGATACGCTCGCCCAAGCCGATCGGTTGCCGGCCTTGGAGGGGCTGGGCGCCTTTCAGTTCCGTGCCGGCGGCAGTTTGGAGCGGACCGATCCGGCCGATGTATTCAACCTTGGCTGGCTCAATGCCGGGGCCGAGGTCACGGCCATGATGAGTCCGGCCGGGTCCGCCGCCCCGCCCGCCGGGATCTACACGGTGGAGCTCTGGGCGGATGGGGCGGAGAGCCCGCTGGCTTCCACCACCGCTTCCACCCTCGCTGCCACCGTCGCCGAGACCGGACGGCACCACCTGCGCCTCGTGCACACGGATTCGGAAGGGGAGACCCTCGGGGCCGCGGCCACCTACTTCCTGGAAATCGAGGTGGAGGACTCCACCCCGATGCAGCTCCTCTCCAGCTCCCTTCCCGCCGAGGGTGCCGAGACCAGCGCCATCATCACCACCATCGAGCTGAACTTCAGCATCGACCCCGGGACCGCCGCCGCCAACGACCTCGCCAACTTCGAACTCCGCCGCGCCGGTTCCGACGGTGTCTTCGGAACCGCCGATGATCACATTTACACCCTGGGCTCCCCCGGTTTCGTTTCAGGAGAAACCATCACCCTCCCGGTCATCGATGGCCCGCTCCAGCCGGGGCTGCATCGCTTCACCGCCTTCACCACCCTCACCGACCGGGCCGGCAACCCCCTCACCCCGGCCTTCGTCCGCACCTTCGAGGTGCGCCGGCTCGACGGCATCTACCAGTTCGAGGGCCCGGCGAATGAGTCCCGCGAAACCGCCGGCAGCCTCAGCTTCGAGCCGGACGGCGGCTTTGACGGGAGTTTCGGGGAGGAGCAGATCCACGGCATCGCCAGCAACCCGATGCGCGTGCGCCTCGCCGACGTCGATGGCAACGGCATCCTCGATGCAGTCGTCGCCCACACCGGCAGCAACGATGTTCGCGTGTATCCGGGAAATGGTGACGGAACCTTCGGCGATCCGGTCGTGCATGACACCGGGTCCAATCCCTGGTCCTTCGTGCTCGGCGACTTCAATGGCGACGGCCGCCCCGATCTCGCGGTTGCCGCGGAAAGCACGAACCAAGTCGAGATCTGGCTCAATGCCGGCGACGGCAGCTTCGGCGGCAGTCCGGTTCAAACCCTTTCCGTGGGCAGCAACCCGCGTGATCTCGCCGCCGCCGATCTCACCGGCAACGGCCTCCTCGACCTCGTCGCGGCCAATCGCAGCGGCCACAGCTACAGCGTGCTCCTGGCCCGGGAGGTGGCGGACGAGGACGGCATCGGCACTGACTTCGACGATGAGGCCGCCGGCCTGGCGGGTTGGATCGCCACCACTCCGGAGCGAGGGACCACCAGCCCGGACATCGGCAACCCCCGCTGGGAAGCCTCCGGGGGCAATCCCGGCGGCTTTTTCGCTGTCCAAGACCTCGCCCAAGCCGACGTGATTTATTTCGCCGCCCCCGCGGATTACCTCGGCGACCGCGAATCGTCCTACGGTTTGAACCTGCGCTTCGACCTCCAGTCCACCACCACCACCGGCGGCACCTTTGTCCGCGATGACATCGTAATGGAAGGCGCTGGCCAGCGCCTCGTTTTCCGCCACGCTTCCACGCCCAACCATGCTTCGTGGACCACCTACGAAATCCGGCTGGAACCGGGCTCCCAATGGCGGTTGGCCTCGACCGACGCGGCCTGGAGCGGCCATGATTGGCAGTCCGGCGGGGACCAGCCGACCGAGGCTCAGTTCCGGGCGGTGCTCGCCGACCTCACTGCCTTGTACATCCGAGGTGAATTCTGGTCGGGGGTTTCCTCGCTCGGCCTCGACAATGTCTTTCTGCAAACCTCTTCCTCCGGCACAGGAACCTCGGATGGCCGCTTCCTCGCTGCACAGACCGTCAGCCTGCCCGGCAATTGGGATCCCCGCGCGGTTGCCCTCACCGATCTCAACGACGACGGCATTCCCGATCTCATCCTGGCAAACCGCTCCGCCGATGCGGTCAGCGTTCACTTCGGGCAGGGAGACGGCACCTTCGGCGAACCGGTCCTCCTCAACGGTGTCACCAACCCCGAAACTGTGGCCGTCGGTGACCTCACCAGCGACGGTCGGCCTGAGATCGTCACGCTGCCTTCCAGCGGCAGTGACATGGTGATTTACGCTACCGATGGCGAAGGCGGGTTTGCCGACGCCATCACCGTCCCCCTCGGTTCCAGCACGACCAACCGCGAGGTGCGCGTTTTCGATGTGGATGGCGACGGCTTTGCCGATGTGCTCATCGCCCGCGGCAACAACGTGCAGGTCGCCTACCACAACGGCGACTTCACCTTCCGGCGCAATGCCCTCTATGGCATGGGGTCGACGGTGCGCTCGGTGGATCTCGGCGATCTGGATGAGGATGGCCGCCCCGACTTGGTCAGCGTAAACAGCGGCAACAACCGACTCTCCGTCCGACTGGGCTTGGGCGAACGTGCCCTGGCTGAGGATCCCTCCCATCCTGGTGTCTTCACTGCCGCGATGCGAGGGCAGCTCAGCGACGGTGACGATGTCGACTACTTCAGTTTTACCGGCCGCGCCGGCCAGCGGGTCGTGCTGGGTACGGAAACACCATTCAGCGGCAGCAGCTCCGGGCTTAATTACCGCATTGAGCGCCCCGACGGCGGCAATCTAATCAATACCAGCGCTCCTTCCAACGGCCGCACCCAAGCCACCGCCACCCTGCCGGTGGACGGTCGCTACTACGTGCGGGTTGGCACCAACTGGAATTACTTCGGCGAATACCGGATTGTGCTGACCCTCCTGCCGCCGGAGTGGCAGGTGGAAAGCGAAGGCAACGACAGTGTTTCGGCCGCCAACACGCTCAATCTGAGCTTCGAGGATGGCGTCCAGCGCGGGCAGGTTTTCGGCTACATCCGCACCAGCGGCGACCGCGATGTCTTCGCCCTCGGCAACCTCTCCGCGGGAACCGAGATCCGCCTGCAGCAGGCCCGGCTTGCCTACAGTGAACTGGACGGCGTGCTCGAAATCCTCGACTCGAGCGGATCGGTTGTCGCCGCCGAAGCGCCGGGACTTTCCTCCCTGGTTTACACCGTGCCGGAGGGCGGCGCCTTCTTCGCCTCCATCCGGGGCGCCCCTCATGGCCTCCTCAGCCGCTATTTTCTTTGGGCGGAACTGGAAGACCTCGCTCCCCCCGAAATCACCGGCGACACCCTGCCCGAGGAAGGCACGACCACGGTGCAG
>REEB01000218.1 GCA_007695295.1 Puniceicoccaceae bacterium | reverse complement strand
AAGTGATACGAGAAGGCCCCGGTCAATTTCCGAAATAATAGTGACTCGGAGTATATCCAGCACCTCGGCCGTTGGCCGGCCCGGGAGGGCTCGGCAGGACCGCTGACCCCGGAAGTCATTCCCCAGGTGGAGCAGATTCAATTCTGGCTGGGTGGTTTTATTGCTTCCGCCAAAGGCATCTACACGATTAACGAAGTGATGCTGCTCGTTCCGGACGACGATCTTCCCCCGGTCACGCCCCCGACCGTGATCACTCCCGAAGTGCTTGCCGATGGCAGTGTCCGCCTGGTGCTGACCGGCGCCCCCAACACCTCCCTGACCATTTGGGCCTCGGATGATCTTGCCAACTGGGTGGCCCTCGCTGTCGCGACCACCGATCAAGATGGCTTGGTCGTGGTCGAAGATGCCGATGCCGCCAGTCTGCCCCGCCGTTTCTACGCCACCGGCGATGCCGAGGGTCCCGCGCTTTAGTAGGGTTACGGGCTGACCACCGACGGAAACAGGAAGGCCGGGATCCGGATACGGGTCCCGGCCTTTTTGCGTCATGCTGGGTCCGCGAGCCTCGGTCCGGCTCTCTTTCTGAGGCCCGAAAGCAGGCTGGCATTCAGTGTATTAGTGCCATTTGGGCTTTAATACGCCTCCAAAGGGTCGATGACCCTGCTCTATTTGCGCTTTCAGCCCTTTTAAGAGCGTTCCATCCTGCCCTGTGCCTCCTCGGTTGGGCCCCCGGTCTTGAGAAACCAGTTCGCGACCGGTGAAACGACGGTAAATTGTGTGAGCAAACTGATTTCCTTTTCCGCGCCGATGGTGGATTCAGATTGTGCATGAAGAAAGACTCCTCTGTCATTAACACACCCGTGGAGGCCGTTGAGTCTTTCGGCCTTCCAACCCCCTTCGCCCCTCCTTACCCCCCTTCCCCCCACTTGCATGGCCCTTCTAATGCGAGGCCTTGGTAGTACCACCCAAAACTGCCCATCTGCTTTCCTCCCACTGTGTTTAATAATTCTCCCTGCTTCCATCCATGAATCCTAAACTTGTCCCTGTTCTCCTGTCCCTCGTTGCGAGCTGCGTGCTGGGTCTGTCCAGCGCTTCGGCTCTTGAGTACGTCATCTGGCGCTATGATCCCACCACCGGCAGCACCGCCAACCCGCAGGGCGGCGCCGAGGCCACCGAAACACCCGGAGCCTTTCTCGGGAGTGATGATCCCGAGCTGGGGGCGCCGGGTATTCTATCCAACTGGTCGGGCATGCTCTCCAATTCCCGCCTCCCGCCCAATACCCCGCTGGAGCACATCAAACTTACGGCAACCATCACCGCCGAGGTCGCCACCGAAGGGGTGCAAATTGTGTACCGCTTCCGCCGCGCAGACGAAGACCATGCCATCAAAGGAATCCACCTTTGGACGGTCGATCTTCAGCCCGGCACCAATACCTTTGCAGTCCGCCTCGGCGATCTGCCCGCAGGTTTGGTTGAAGAAGCGCCGCTACCGCTGCCGGTGGAGGAAACCTACTTCATCACCAACATCGAGATGTCGATTTCCGGCTTCACCTCACCGACGGTTTACACCGTGGGTGAGTTCACCATGTCGGTGGACTTGGTGGAAGCGTTCAATGTCGTGCCGGCTTGGAGGATTGATCCCGCCGGTGGTCTGGGGTCGTTCAGTCATACCTCCAACTATGTCCGGACCAATAGTCCGGATACGACCAATGATGTGTTCCATGCGGACTTTAACTACACCGATGAAGTGCCCCACAACCCCGACTTGGCCGCAGGCCAGTTCGAGCGGACCACGAGCGCGTTTGGCCTCGATGGCGCTTCCTGGGGGATGGCCTTCTTCTCCTTCAGTCCGGCTTACATGGTCCGGCCACTGCCCGAGGGGCTCGATCTTGATCGGACCTTTGTCGTCGTGAACATCCATTCGGATTTTGTGGATCCGGCCGTGAATTCCCTCGGAGGCATCGGGCTGGATTTGGTTTTCCGCGCTGCTCCACCTGAGAATACCCCACTCGCAAGTTACCGATCCAGCTCACCCTGGGTAACCATTCAGCGGGGGGACACCCGGGTGATCCAGCATCTGTCGCGCTGGATCCCGGGCGGGTCCGGCCCGCTTGAACCCGGAGACTTCGAGCAGGTTCTGCAGATTCTGTTCTTCCTCGGTGGCTTCATTGCAGCCGGCAGGGGGGTTTATACCATGAACGAGGTGATGATCCTGATCCCGGCCGATGATGTTCCGCCGGTTGTGGCGCCACCGGTCATCACTCCGGAAGTCCTGGCCGACGGCACGGTGCGGCTCGTGCTGAGCGGCGCCGCCAGCACTGAATATATGATCTGGGCTTCGGATGACCTTGCCAATTGGCAGTCCATCGCGGTTGCGACCACCGGACCGGATGGCCTGCTCGTGGTTGAGGACACCGATGCCGCAGCGCTGCCCCGCCGATTTTACGTCATTGGTGACTCCAATGGGCCGGCGCTTTAGTTTTACGGACTGAAACCGACACAATGGGCGGGCCGGGATTCCCTCCGGGGGTTCCGGCCCGTTCATCTTTTTGAACGGCGGGGAGTGCCCCGCCATCTTTTGCTCCAAGCCCATCGTGTTGGCCTTGGTTCGGCCATTCTCCGGAAAGTGGGTGCCTACTTAGTTTGCCAGGCCGTTTCCTGGATTTTGTCCACATAATGGTTATAAAAGCGTTTAATTGGCTTATATCTTCATTTATTTTCAGCTTCAGTTTTGGTTGGCGTTCCATCCGCGGCGAGCGGCAGCTGAAATCGTGCCCCTCTCGGGCCTGGGGTGGAGCACGGCTATTTCGGGGCGCTGGGCTCGGCCACGCCTCCCAGCAGTGCTTCTTCAGGCCAGCAATTGTGCAAACATTCCGGCGAAAGAAGGGCACGGAAGGGAAGCCAGCTCTTGCCTGACGGTCACGGGGGTGAGACAAAATAGGGTCTCAACCGGAAGCCAACCTTGGTGGCGCCGCCACCAAGAGGGTTTCGGGAGAGGTCGTTTTCATCCCCGTTGTCCTAAATCCTCAGTCCTAGTCCCATGAAAAAACCCCTGATTTACTTTCTCCTGCTCAGTTGCTGGGTCGGTCTCTCGACCGCCTCGGCCTTGGAATACGTCATTTGGCGTTACGATCCCACCGCCGGCAACGAAGCCACTGCCACTGGTGGTGCCGAAGCCACCGAAACGCCCGGAGCCTTCATCGGGAGTGATGATCCCGAGCTTGGAAACCCTGGAATCAACTCGAACTGGGCCGCCATGCTCTCGAACTCCCGGCTCCCGCCCAACACTCCCCTGGAGCATGTCAAGCTCACGGCCACGATCACCGCTGAAGTCGCCACTCCCGGGGTTCAAATCGTTTACCGTTTCCGGAAAAACCTCCCTGAAGAAGGCTTCGACCACACCATCATGGGTGTCCATGTCTGGACGGTGGATTTGGCCGCGGGCACCAATACTTTCGAAATCCGCTTGGGCGACCTTCCTGCCGGCGAGTCCGAGGAAATGCTGCTGCCCTTGCCGGTGGAAGAAACCTACTTCATCACCAACATCGAAATGTCCGTTTTCGGCATGACCTCCCCGACAGTCTACACCGTGGGCGAGTTCACCATGTCGGTGGACTTGGTGGAAGCCTTCAACGTCGTCCCGGCCTGGCGGATCGATCCGTTTGGCGGTCTCGGCTCCATTTCCAGTGCGATCAATTATATGCGGACCAACAACCCCGACACGACCAGCGATGTGGAACATTCGGACTTCGGTTTCGTGGATGAAGTGCCCCACAACCCCGCCTTGGCCGACGGCCAGTTCGAGCGGACCACCAGCGCTTTCGGACTTGATGGTGCCGCTTGGGGAATGGCCTTTTTCTCCTTCACACCCGACCACATGCTCCGCTCGCTGCCCGAGGGGCTCGATCTTGATCGGACGTTTGTGGTGATTAACATCAATGCCGACTTCGAGGATCCCGAAGTGGACAGCCTTGGCGGCGTCGGAGTGAACATGATTTTTCGTGGAGCCCCTCCCGAAAATACGGATCTGGCTAACTACCGCTCCAGTAGTCCTTGGCTGAGTATTCAGCGGGGCGACACCCGGATCATCCAACACCTGTCGCGCTGGACTCCGGACGGAGCAGCAGGCGGTTTTGAGCCGGGACAGTTGGAGCAGGTTGAGCAGATCCAATACTTGATCGGTGGCTTCGTCGCTGCCGCCAGAGGGGTTTACACCATGAACGAGGTGATGCTCCTGATTCCGGCCGACGACCTTCCTCCGCCGGTGGAAGCTCCTCCGGTTATTACTCCTGAAGTTCTGGCCGATGGAACCGTGCGTCTGATCCTAAGCGGAGACGCCAGCACTGAATACACCATCTGGGCTTCGGACGACCTCGCCAATTGGGAGTCGATCGCGGTCGAGACCACCGGGCCGGATGGACTGCTGGTGGTTGAGGATACCGATGCCGCCGCGCTGCCTCGCCGCTTTTATGCTGTTGGCGACGCCAATGGGCCGGCGCTCTAGTTTTACGGGTTGATACCGACGGAAAATGCGGGCCGGGATCCGGAAACGGGTTCCGGCTCGTTTATTTGAGGGCCAGGCACGGCCCCGTTGAGAAATGACAACTGCACCCCGGACAGGCCCAAAGGCCTGCCGAAGCGGGATGTCCGACGATGAAGTCCTTGAGGCTTGCCTACTCAACCACCCGGGCGCTGACGATGGTCTGGTCTTCGACCGGGCGATCGTTGCCGTCGGTGGGGGAAGCTTCGATGGCCTTGAGAACGTCCTCACCATTGATCACTTCGCCGAAGATGGTGTGGCGGAGGTTGAGCCACGGCGCTTTGGCGGTGGTGATGAAAAACTGGCTGCCGTTGGTGCCGGGGCCGGCATTGGCCATGGCGAGCAGGCCGGTGCGGTCGAAGCGGACATCTTCACTGACTTCATCCTCGAAGGGTCGCCCCCAGATGGATTCGCCGCCGCGGCCGGTGCCGGTGGGATCTCCTCCCTGGATCATGAATCCGGAGATGACGCGGTGGAAAATGACACCGTCGTAGTAGCCTTTGGCGATCAGGCCGGTGAAATTTTCGCAGGTTTTTGGGGCGATGCGATCAAACAGCTTGAGCTCGATCTCACCGCGGTTGGTTTCAAGAATGACGTGGGTAGTTTCCATGGGTTCGGGTCGGTTGACGGCGGGATGCGGGTTTGGTTCCGCCGGGAGTGAAAAAGGGTGGGCCAGGCTCAGAGGGCGCGAATCACGCTGGCGAAGATTTCCGCGGTCTGCTCAATCGGTTCGCCTTCGTGCGCTGAGCTGATGAAGCAGGTTTCGAACGGTGAAGGCGGCAGGTAAATGCCATGCCCAAGGCAGGCATGGAAGAACTTTTTGTACAACTCGGTGGTGGAGGCGGTGGCATCCTCGAGGTTGCGCACCGGCCGGTCGGTGAAAAACAGACAGAACATCGAGCCGATCTGCGGGACTTGGAGGGGCAGCCCTTTGCGGCGGGCGGCATCGAGCAAGGTGCTGGCAAGGAGTCGGCCCATCGCATCGAGGCGGTCGTAGGGAGGGTCATCGGCCAGGAGTTTGATCGAAGCGAGACCGGCGGCCACGGCGAGGGGGTTGCCGCTGAGGGTGCCGGCCTGGTAGACATTCCCGAGCGGGGCGAGGTGGTCCATGGTGGAGGCTTCACCGCCGAACGCACCCACCGGAAGTCCGCCACCGATGATTTTGCCCAGCGCGGACATGTCCGGCCGTACGCCGAGAAGCTCCTGGGCGCCGCCGGGAGCGAGGCGGAAACCGGTCATGACTTCATCAAAAATGAGGATGACCCTGTGATCGGAGCAGAGCCGCCGCAGGGCGGGGAGAAAATCGGGGTCGGGCAGAATGAGGCCGGCGTTGGCTGGGATCGGCTCAAGGATGACGGCTGCGAGTTCATCCCCGAAGCGCCCGAAGGCCTCCTCCAGCAGGGAGAGGTTGTTGAACGGCAGGACCAGTGTTTCGCGCGCCAGCCCGGGCGGAATGCCCGCGCTGTCGGGGGATCCGAGCGTGAGGGCGCCGGATCCTGCTTTGATCAGGAGGGAATCGACATGGCCATGGTAGCAGCCCGCGAACTTGATGATCCGGTTCCGCCCGGAAACGCCGCGGGCCAGGCGGATCGTGGACATGGTGGCTTCGGTGCCGCTGTTGCAGAGACGCACTTTGCTCATCGACGGCACCGCCGCGAGCAGGCGTTCGGCCATCTCGACTTCCCCGGGATGCGGAGTGCCGAAGCTCAGGCCCTTTTCCGCCGCCGCTTTCACCGCCGCCACCACCGAGTCAGGCCGATGGCCGTGAATCGCGGGCCCCCAGGTGCAGACGTAGTCGATCAGCGTTCGGCCATCGACGGTGTGCAGGTAAGCGCCCTCCGCACGCCGGACAAAAAACGGTGACCCTCCGACCGACCGAAAGGCCCGCACCGGTGAGTTGACTCCACCGGGGATGGCTTTGCCGGCGCGGGCAAAGAGCTCCGTGGAGCTGGCTTCGTGGTAGAATCTGGAGTCCGGCAGTCTGGAAAAGCGGGAAAGAGGCATCGAAAGGTTTCCGAGTTCACTGCAGCCAAGCCCTGCCTGCCCGGACTGGCAAGATTCAACGGTTTGACCTTCTCGGCAAGGCCCTGCTATGGAAAACCCCTCATGCCGACTTGCCAGCGCCTCTGCTCCGCTCCCAAAGGTCCCATCCCGCTGTCGGGCTGCTCCTGCTCCGTGTTACCGGAGGGCGCCCGTCCATGAGCGGCGCGGTCGTCGCCTGCGGTGTTGCCGGAGTGGGCTACCTTGGCCGCCACCATGCCCGCATCTACCACGAGCTGTCCGGGGCGGATCTGGTCGGCATTTATGAAGTCGACGATGCCCGTGCCATGGAGGTCTGCGCAGCCTATGGCTGCCGGCGATTTGATTCTCTCGAAGCCTTGGCCGAAGCCTGCACCGCCATCAGTGTCGTCGTGCCGACCGACCGACATGCCGAAGTGGCCGTGCCGCTGCTGAAGCGGGGCCGCCACCTCTTGGTGGAAAAACCGCTCTGCACCAATCTGGACGAAGCGGAGGCCATCTTGGGAGCGGCCCAAGCCAGCGGTGCATTTGTCCAGGTCGGCCACGTCGAGCACTTCAATCCGGTCATGGGCTACCTCGAGGAAGTGGTGGATGCGCCGCGCTTCATCACGGCCGATCGCCTCGCGCCCTTTCAACCCCGGGGAACCGAGGTGGGGGTGGTTCTGGACCTGATGATCCACGACATTGGCATCGTACTCCAGCTCGTGCGCTCCCCGTTGGAGCGGATCGAAGGGATCGGGGTGCAGGTGCTCTCGCGGACCGAAGACATTGCCAACGCCCGGCTCGTCTTCGCCAACGGCTGTGTCGCCAACCTCAATGCCAGTCGTGTGAGCGAGAAAAAGCTTCGCGAAATCCGAGTCTTTCAGCCCGCCGCTTACCTGTCCCTGGATTTTATGAACCAGAGCGGTCACCTCGTGCAGCGAACCGCCACCGGGCTGGCCAAGGAAGTCATCCCGATCGAGAAAGGGGAGCCGCTCCGCCTGGAGCTGACCGCCTTTCTGGAGAGCGTGCGCCAGCGCGAAGCACCGAAAGTGGACGGAGGTCTGGGCCGGTCCGCGCTCGAAGTCGCCCTTGAGGTCACGGACCGGATTCGCCGGGGATGGACATGACGCTGCCCGCGGACGATGCCAGCGGCGCCACCGCTCTGCACGCTGCCTTGGATCGTCATTTTCCCGAGATCGATGCTCTGTGCCGTGAACGCTTGCTGCGCTGGAGCGGCTTGCTGCGGGAATGGAACAGCCGCCTCAATCTCATCAGCCACCGGGACGAGCCCCATCTGTTGGAGCGCCACCTGCTTCCATCCCTGGCTTTTTCACGCGTGGTGCGCTTCGACCCCGGAGCGGTGGTGCTGGATGTCGGCACCGGGGGTGGTCTGCCCGGTCTGCCGTTGGCGATTCTCTTTCCGGAAACCCGATTCGTGCTCCTCGACTCGGTGGGAAAAAAAATCCGGGCCGTAGCCGTTATGGCCGCTGCGCTCGGTCTCGAGCAGGTTGAGACGCGTCACCAAAGAGTGGAGACACTCGAGCTCCAGGCTGATTATGTCGTGGCCCGGTCGGTGGCGCCACTGGGGCGGTTTTTCTCCTGGACGGCGGGCCGGATCCGCCCCGGCCGTGCCGGCAGCCGGGACAATGGCTGGATCTATCTCCGGGGCGATGACTATGCCGACGAAGTCGCGGCCGGGACCATTCCAGAGCCTGAAGTAACGCCCCTGGAGCGCTTGTTGCCCGGGCTGGGTTTGGAGGAAAAGCTTCTCCTTTATTATCCGGTCGGTCCGGGAGGACGGCCATGAGTGCCCCGGCCGAGCCTTTTCCGCGTCTGCCCGACCCTGTGGCGGGCGCACCCGACATTCTGGTGCTGGCCGGCGAGCATTCCGGCGATCAGCAGGCCGCCCGGATGGTGCGGGAAACGCTGACACTCGCACCGGATCTCAACATTTGCGCGATCGGCGGCCCCCGGCTCGCCGGTGCCGGAGCCCAACTGCTCCACGATGCGACCGGCTATTCCGTCGTCGGCCTCGTCGAGGTGCTCAAGCGCTACGGCTGGTTTCGGCAGTTCTTTGCCGAAGTCCTGCGTTGGATCCGCACCCACCGGCCGCGGCTGGTCTGCCTGGTCGACTATCCCGGCTTCAACCTGCGGGTGGCGCGAGCGCTTCGGCATGAAGGACTCTCCCGCCAAGGCGGCGGCGCCATCGGGGTGGTCTACTACATCAGTCCGCAGATCTGGGCCTGGAAGGCCGGCCGCCGATTCGAAATGGCGGATACGCTTGATGCCCTTGCCGCCATCTTCCCCTTCGAGCCGGCTTTTTTCCGCGACACCACCCTGCCGGTCACTTTTGTCGGGCATCCTTTCGCCAATCCCGGCCACCAACCCCGCGTCGTGTGGGATCCCGCCGCCCCGGTGCTGCTGCTCCCGGGCAGCCGTCCGGAGCCGGTGCGGCGGATCGCTCCGGTGATGGCGGATGCCTTCGCCCGCCATGCCAGGTCTCGCCCCGGGGCCTCTGCTGTTTTTCTCTGTGCGGATTCAGGTATCCGGAATCTGGTTGCGGAGTTGATTGAGGCGCATCCTGGCGCCGACCGGTTCGCGTTGAGGGATGATGGCGACGGGCCACCGGTGGCGGCGCGGGCGGCGCTGACCAGCTCAGGGACGATGGCCCTGCACTGCGCGCTCGCCGGGCTGCCGGGGGCGATCGTCTATCGGGCCAATCCAGTGACCTACCGGGCGGGCCGGCTGCTGGTGCGAGTGCCGTTCCTGGGGATCAACAACCTCATCCTGGGCGAGGCGATGTACCGGGAATACATCCAGGACGAGGCCGATGCCGACTTGGTGGCGCGGGAGCTTTCCCGCCTGGTCGACGATCCGGCCGCGGTGGCAGAGGCGGAAGCACGGGCCGGGCGGCTGCGGGACCGCCTGCGCGGTGCCGCCGGCGAAAGCCCGGGGCGATGGCTTCTGCGCCAACTGCAGCGCCCTTCGTTCCGCCCGGGCGTGATCTGAGCGGGGGGTTGCGCGGTCCTTTCAGCGGGACACCGGGAGGGTCAGGATTGGGGCCAGGGCCGCCCGGTCGCCCGACTGGATGGCGAGCAGCAGGTCGGTCATGAGGAAGGTGGATTTGCTGTCGAGATCCTGCTCGGCCAAGTAGAACCAGTGCCCGCGATAGCGGGTGCGGATGGTGTGGTCCTTCGGCTCCGTAGGACTGGAGCGGATACGGAAGAGATCCTCCATGACCGTCTGCTGCCAGTCGAAGGGTGTGCCGGTCCGGCCGAGGGTTTGCGTGACCGCCCCCGAGTCGAGGGCTTGCTCCGGCAGATCGATGCCGTGGGAAAGGAAAAAGAGCACACTGAGGAGCGAGCGGGTGCTGACGGCGATGGTATCGGCATCCGGTGCCACAAGGCCGGGAAAAAGGGGGAATTCCACCCCGTCGGCCCTCAAGCCAAGCATGGCTTTGAAGCGGCGGCCTTCCTCCGAGTCCGCGCCCGCAGGGGTGAAGGCGAGCAGGCCGCGCGCGCCACGTTCCTTTTGTTCGGCCGAGGGCGGGAGGATGAAGACCGCATCGGCCTGCTGCAGGCGGCGCAGCAGCCGCGCCAGTTCCCGGTATTCCTGCCATTCGGGCTCCCGGTCGGGGGTGGGGCCGCTGGCGGTGGGGGCGTTCAGCACCCCGTTCATCCGTTGTACACAGACCCGCAGAATCCGCTCCGCACTCCAGCCGGACTGGCTGAGGTAGACGAGCGACTCCAGGCCGACCGGCGCAAGGAGGTTGCGGGCAAACGACTCCCCCCGCATCGGCAGGTAGGTGATGGTGGGACGTTCGGTGCGCCCTATGCTTGGCCGGAGGTTGAGGATATTGCCCGCACCTTGCCGCAATTGGGCCTCGGCGCCGAGGGAGGCATTGAAGTCGAAGGAGGTTGAAATGCTCGAGATTTCCAGAAACGAGGGTGTGTCCCGGTAACGCAGCCGCACGATGTTGAGCAGGAGTTGCTCGTCCACGGTCGCCCGCAGCGACTAGTTGTAGGGCTGGGACGCATTGCGCATCGCCCCGGGGCCGTGGGTGGCGCAGCCCGTGGCCAGAAGGGCGGACAAAAGCCCCAGGCAGGACCACTGAAAGCGCCGGCGGGTGGTGGGAGCAGGATTGGACCAGGACATGGCGGGGATGCTGGCGGGCTGCCGGGAGGCGGCAAAGCAAAAGCCGCGGCATGGACAAGATATGCGGAGTGGAGAACAAGGGGAAAGCAGCACACTGGCCTGCCGGCAGCTATGATCCCGCCCGATTTTCAACCCATGACCCAACCCATGCCTTTTGTCCCGGCCCTATGAATGCAGTGCTGTTGACCGTGATGGTCAGTCTCGCCCTGGTGGCCTTGTTTGCCGCCTTTTTTGTCTACCAGCGCCGTACCGCGCTCCATTCCTGCGCGGAGCGTGATTCGCTCCTGCCGCTGCAGGATGAGGATCGGGTCGTTGATGCCGGGAAGCGCGGGGGTCTTGTTGGCCAAGACCGCGGTCTCCGCCGCCCGACCCCCCAAGCCCAACCGCCTTCCCGCTGACCATGTCCGGAAAAACCGTCACCATCGAATACAACGACCGCATCGTGCGGTTGTTCCTGATCGCCTCCGTCTTCTGGGCGCTGGTCGGCATGGCGGTGGGCGTGCTCATCGCCGCCCAGCTCAACTTCGTCTGGTTGAACCTGTTCGACACCTCGTGGCTGACCTACGGACGCCTCCGGCCCCTCCATACCAACGCGACCATCTTCGCCTTTGTCGGCAACATGATGTTTGCGGGCATCTACCACTCCACCCAGCGACTTTGCCGGGCGCGCCTGGCGTCGGATTTTCTCTCCAATCTCCACTTCTGGGGCTGGCAGGCAATCATCGTCGGCGCGGCCATCACGCTGCCGCTCGGGCTGACCCGGGGCAAGGAATACGCCGAGCTGATCTGGCCGCTCAACCTCGCCGTCGCCCTCATCTGGGTGGTCTTTGCGATCAATTTCTTCTGGACGCTGGCCATCCGCAACGAGAAGTCCCTCTACGTCGCGATCTGGTTCTACATCGCCACGATCGTGACGGTGGCGATGCTCTACATCGTCAACCATCTCAGCATCCCGACCGGGCTCTTCCACAGTTATCCGCTCTTTGCGGGGGTGCAGGACGCACTCGTCCAGTGGTGGTACGGGCACAACGCGGTGGCGTTCTTCCTCACCACGCCGATCCTTGGCATCATGTACTACTATCTGCCGAAGGCGGCGGATCGGCCGGTTTACTCCTACCGGCTCTCGGTGGTGCACTTCTGGTCGTTGGTGTTCCTCTACATCTGGGCGGGGCCGCACCACCTGCTCAATACCTCCTTGCCGGAGTGGCTGCAAAATCTCGGGGTGCTCTTCAGTGTCATGCTCTGGGCGCCCTCCTGGGGCGGCATGCTCAACGGCCTTCTCACCCTGCGCGGAGCCTGGCACAAGCTGCGCACCGATCCGGTACTGAAGTTCTTCGCCGCCGGCGTCACCTTCTACGGCATGGCGACCTTCGAGGGGCCGCTGCTTTCGCTCAAGTCCGTCAACGCCCTCGCCCACTACACCGACTGGATTATTGCCCACGTCCATGGCGGCACCCTCGGCTGGAACGGGCTCATGGCCGCGGGCATGTTCTACTGGATGGCCCCGCGCCTTTGGAACACCCGGCTTTACTCGGTCGGCCTGGCCAACATGCACTTCTGGATCAGCCTGGTCGGCATCCTCTTCTATGTGGCCGCCATGTGGGTTTCGGGCATCACCCAGGGCCTCATGCTCTCCGCCACCACCGAGGGCGGCACGCTCCTCCGCTACACCAATTTCGTCGAAACCCTCGAGGCCATCCGGTTCATGATGGGCATGCGCGTCCTCGGCGGAGCGCTTTACCTGCTCGGCTTCTTCATCATGGCCTACAACCTCTGGATGACGATCCGCTCCGGCAAGCCGGTCAATGGCGTCGTCGAGGTGTATCAAGAAGATCCCGACACCGCTGACCGGCTCGGGCTCGGAAAAACCTTTGCCAACGCCCCCTTCATTTACTCGACGCTCATCGTGGTCCTCGGCTGTGTCTGGGCCTTTTCCTCCGGCCTGCTCATGCTCGCCGGGATGGTCTCGCTCTTCCTCGTCTGCCTGATCGCCTGGGTGCACTTCGAGCGCTCGGAGGCGACTTGGGCGGAGTGGTACAACCGGCTGCTCGCCAACTCCTTCCCCTTCACCATCCTCGTCATCCTGGCCGTACTCGTCGGTGGGGTCGTGCAGATCATCCCCATGGTCACGATCAACCGCGAGTCAGTCGTGGAAGATCGTATCCAGATTCCCTATACGCCGTTGGAACTGGCCGGGCGGGACATCTACATCGCCGAGGGGTGCTACACCTGCCATTCCCAGATGATCCGCCCGCTCGTGCCCGAGGTGATGCGCTACGGCGACTACAGCCGTCTCGGCGAGTCGATCTACGACCACCCTTTCCAGTGGGGCTCGAAACGGACCGGTCCCGATCTCGCCCGGGTCGGCGGCAAGTACAACAACTTGTGGCACTTCCGCCACATGGAGGATCCGGAATCCACCTCGCCGGGCTCCAACATGCCGCGCTATCCTTGGCTGACCCACCGCCGGGCCAACCTCGAAAGCCTGCCGTCCAAGATAAATGTCCTGCGCATCATCGGGGTGCCGTATCCGCTGATGGACGCTGAAGAAAT
>REEB01000071.1 GCA_007695295.1 Puniceicoccaceae bacterium | reverse complement strand
CAAGGGCGAGCGCTCCCTCCTCGCCGAACTCGCCGCCGACCTGCTCTGAAGGGCGCGCCAGTCAAACCAGCACGAACTGCTTCGGCAAACCGAGTCCGCCAATGTGGTCATTCAAATCACCGATGATGCCAAGGGTGGCGTCGGAAAGCAGATCGAGCAATTCGTCCGGCACTTCGCCAGAGATGAGCATGCGAAAACCGGTTGAAGACCAGATCCCGGTCAACGCAGTGTCCGATGATCCCATCTTACGCAGGTAGCCACCTGCGTAAGCTGGGATGACTCGCGCGCGGGAGAATGAGAGGCTGAGCTGAGGGAGTGAAGGATGGCAGACCCTCCATCGGTGGCCGGGGCGGCGCCGGAGCACTGGCTCAGTTCGCGTAGGGCTCGAGCTCGTCGTTGGTCCAGGCGGAGGTGCGCCCGGCGGTGGCGGACCGGACTTCGGCCACCGTTTCCGGATCGATCGCAGGGGCATCGTTGCCCCACTCCTGGCGAATGAAAGTGGCGACAGCGGCGATCTGCTGATCATTCCAACGGGCGCCATTGGGGCCAAAGGCAGGCATGTTTGCGTTGTAGGTGTTTCCAAGGACCTCAATTTCGCCGACCAAGCCGTGCAAGAGCACACGGATGAGCCGTTCTTCCGCGCCGACCACCCAACTGGTACCAACGAGCGGAGGGAAAACGCCGGCCACGCCCTGACCATTGGCGCCGTGGCAGGCCACGCATTGCTGAGTGTAGAGACGGCGGCCCAGGACCAAGGGATCGACCGCAGCGGGCGCGTCGGTCACTGCGGCCACTCCGACCCGTTCGTCGTAGTTGAGGGGATCCCAGCCGCCGCTGTACTGTGCGATGTAGACTCCAGCGAAAAAAATCACGCCGCTGAAGAGAAAGAGCATGAAAATCGGGATGGGGGCAAAGCCCTCGGTCGGTTCCTCCTTCTCACGGAGGAGTTGGGCATGAATCTTCTGGATGCCTTCATCCGAGACCGCGCCCTGCTCAAGACGGGGATCGTTGTCCTCTGGCCCGGGAGGCGGATTCTTGGGATCGTCGTTCATTACTGTTCGGCGGTCGGCGCCTCGGGCAGGTCGTAATCCATCCGCAGGCTGAGCATGTAAGCGACGAGGGCGTCGGCCCGGGGCGTGGGCACGATCTCATAACCCTCGGGCGGGGCGAACTCGGGTGGCAGATTCAGCGCCCGCTCGGAAGGCTCGCCCACAATGCGGCGTTTTTCAAAGAGGAACGGGTAGGGCGGCATGATGGAGCCGGGAGAAGTGATCTGCGGATTGTAGAAGTGATTGTAGTGCCATTCCGGCGACGGAAGCCGTTGGCCGACGGTCATCAGATCCGGCCCGGTGCGCATGGTGCCGAGAAAAACCCGGTCCTGCAGAATGTAATCGCGGGCGACGGACTGGCGGTTGCCCCAGCCCCGATCGGTGTCGGCGCCGTAGCCGGGGCGGCGGACCTGCTGGGTATGGCAATAAACGCAGCCCAGCTCGGCGTAGACGCGCCGACCCCGCTCCGCGAGTCCGTCGATCGGCTTGGGAAACATCTCCTCAGTGGCCTCGTCAAAGTAGGGCTCGAGGCTCCCGTAGGTGATATGATTGGTCATGATGATCCCGCCCCAGGAAAACGCCAGGGCGAAGAAGATGCCGAGGAAGATGAGCGGACCGTTGTTCATGTCGAGGGGCGCAAAGGCATCGCCTCGGGCGACCGGAAGAGCGTGGGACTGGTTTCTTGCGGACTGCGCGGCTTCAGGATCATCCAGACCACGCTCACAGTGAAGGCGAGATGCCCGACGAGGATGATGATGCCGGCGACGCTGCGGCTCACCAAGTAGGGAATGGTGTTGGCGACAACCTCAAGAAAAGGGATGTCCGGATTGTTCATCTGCATCCCCTGAATGAGCCCGCCGATGGACAGGCCGACGAAGTAGAGGATGATCCCGAGCGAAGCGGTCCAGAAATGCACACTAATGAGCATGGATGAGGGCCATTCCTTCTGCAGCAGCCGCGGCAGGATATAGTAGAAGCTCCCAAACATGATCATGGTGAAAAACCCGTACATGCCCAGATGGGCGTGGGCCACCGTATAGTGGGTGAAATGGGTGTGGAGATTCAGCGTGCGCAGGGACATGGAAGATCCCTGCAGGCTGACAAGGGTGTAGGACATGGCCCCGAAGACCACAAACCGCAGCGTCGGGCTGCGCCAGACTTGGGCAAAGCTCCCCACCACGGTCATGTGATGGTTGATGGCCGTGACAATCACCGGAATGACCATCATGACGCTGGCGACGGTGCCGGCGGAAATCACCCAGGCCGGCACCGGACCGCCGATGAGGTGGTGCACACCGGCCCAATTGTAGAACAGCGCCAGCGACCAGAAACCGAGGATGGAGAGGTAGTAGCTGTGGATCGGCTTGCCCAGAACCTTGGGGATGAAATAATAAGCGGCGGCCAGCCCGATCGGGGTGAACCACAGCCCAAGCACATTGTGGGCAAACCACCAGTTGACCAGTGCCTGAATCGTCCCGCGGGCGGGCTCGATGACCAGCATGATCTGGGCGACCGAATAGATCCAGGGAAACCAGAAAAACGCCGCCAGCAGGAACCACTGGGACACGTACGTGTGCTCGGACTGGCGAAAGCGGAATGTGATGATGCACCAGACTCCGGTGAGCGCGTAGGCCAGAAACAGCAGGGGGGTGGCATAGGGAGGAAACTCCAGCCACTCGATGGAAAGCCCGTCACCGGCCATGATCCCGAGGCAGCCCGCCAAGACCCCGACATTCCAGAAAACCATCGCCACCATCAGAATGCCGCCATGGTGCAGCTTCGTGCGGCACAGCCGTGCCATCAGCCAAAGCGCGACCGCGATACCCGCATTGCTCGCCCAGCCGTAGATGACGGTGTTAAGGTGCACGGTGCGGACAATGCCGAACGTCAGCCACTCCGTTTCGCCGAGAAAATCAGGATGGTGAAGCTTGATGCTCGCGATGAGGGCGAAAAACGTCCCCCCCAGCAGCCAGAAGAGCGCGGCCCCCACAAACAACAGAACTGGAAGACGGGTGGACTCGTCGATTTCTCGCAATCGGGCCCGGACACCGACATCGGCTGAGGCGGTTGGGTTGACGGAGGCGACAAACTGGGAAACGGAACTCATGGGGCCAATCTCTCAGCGCTGCCGGCGTGAGCGGCGGGACGAGCCGCCCCGTCCCGGAAAAAAGTCCGATTGCCGGCCCTCTGGCTCCTCCTCCGTGAAGATGGAGCGTGACTGTTCTTCCAAATTACTGAGCTGCCCTTGGCGCACCGCCCACCGCAAGGCCCAGGCCCCGGTGAAGGTGATGCAGAGCGCCACGATGAAGGCGATCAGGTAAAAAAGCCATTCCATGGTCTCAGGACCCCTCCCCCGACTCCGCCAAATCGCGGATCGTAAGCTCGACCGCCCGGTCCAGGGGCAAACCCACGACGCCGTTGTCCCGGTCGATCCAGCGGTAACGCTCTGCTTCCTGGCGGGCTTTGCCGCGAACTTCGTGGAGCAGCGCTTTCCTTTCTTCCGGAGTCATGGTGGAAGTGGTGGCGACCCCGGGAGCGGTGGGAATGTAGGCCACATACAACACAATGGCGAAGACCACGAAGCACCCGATGATCCCGAGCGCCGAGAGCATCACGTTGCGGGAAGAAGGCGGGGGGGAGGTCTCACTCATGATGGCGAAGCGATTCGTTGATGCGCGGATCGCGGATCGGAATGAGCCGCGCGGTTTCCAAGCTGCGCGCGAAAGCCCACACGCAGATGGCGCCGATGCCGACAATGGCGGCGCCGTCCCACAGGGTGATGGTGAAGGGATGCACGGAACCATCTGCCAGCTTGCGCGTCGGGAGGATGTTGTAGACCATGTCGAGCAACTGAACCAGTAGGATCCAGACGGAGATGAAGATCATCCGGGAAGCGCGGATCTTGTTGGTGTAGAAAAGCAGGAAGAGAAACGGCAGCAGGAAGTGCCCGAAGATCAGGAAGAGACTGATCGGCCACCAGAAGCCTTCCTCCCGGACGTTGTACCAGAACGTGACTTCCGGAATGTTGGCATTCCAGATGAGGAAATACTGCGAGAAGCTGATGTAGGCCCAGAAGACGGTGAAGGCGAACATCAGGCTGGCCAGGTCATGCAGGTGCTTGGTGGAGAAAATCCCTTCGAGGTGGCCGCTGCGCACCAGCAGCAGGCAGATGATGGCCAGGGCGGCGAAAGCGGCCCGCATCGCACTGGAAAAAAACCACACTCCGAAAATGGTCGAGAACCAGTGGTACTCCAGACTCATGATCCAGTCGAAGGAGGCGAAGGTGGCGGTGAACCCGACCACGAAAAGCCCCGCGGCCGATAGCTTGCGATTGGCCAGCGTGTGGGCGGGATTGCCATCGTTGTCCTGGGCAAAACTGAACTTCCTCAGGAAGTGCGCAAAGGCCACCCAGGCGCCGAAGTAAAGCACCAGGCGCACGAGGAAAAACGGTACATTCAGATAGGGGGACTTCTTCTGATAAAGAAGATCATCCCCCACGGCTATTTCCGTACCGGGAATGAGTTTGTCCACCGCCATCCACTTCCAAACCACTCCGGGCTCCAGAATACTCAAGACCAGCAGCGGCACAAACAACACCGCCAGCCATGGAAAAACGGCCAGCCAATGCTCGCAGATCCGGCGCACGATGGTCGACCAGCCGGCGTCGAACATGTGATGGAGCATGATGAAAAAGATCATGCCCAGCGAAAGCGCCGTCCAGAAGCAGATCGAAATCAGCCAGGCCGAGGCGGCGGCGGCGGGATTGAGCAGCGCACCGAGCAGCCAGACGGCGATCCCGGCGATGCCGATGCCGAGGGCGGTGCTGCCGCGAAAGACGCCGGGGGCGGCCACCGGGATGGACGGGCTGGTGATGGTCTTAGTCGTCATAGACCCAGTTCGGAAAGGTTGGCCGGCGGCACGTCGTCGACCGTGCCTTGGCGGGAACGTTGCAGGGCGCGCACATAGGCCACGATGGCCCAGCGATCTTCCTTGGAAATCTGGTAACGGTAATGGCCCATGAGATTGCGGCCGTTGGTGATGACCTCGTAGATCTCGCCGTCCGGCATGTCGCGCAACCGCGCGTCGTGGAAGGTGGGGGTGGCAATCATTCCGTACTCGCGGGTGATGCCGGCCCCGTCGCCAAGAGTTCCGTGGCAGACCGTGCAGTAAATGTTATAACGTTCGCGACCCCGGGCCATCAATTGCTGCGTCACCTCGACCGGGATGCCGCGGCCCCAGTCCTCGCCCTGTTTGCCGGAGGCGAAGTAGGTGTCCTCATAAAACGCCCCGCGGGGGACGGTGCCGGCAGGTGGCGGACGATCGGAGCGTCCGTCGGAAAAAAAGGTGCTCGGTGATTGCGGGTGGACCTTGGGCTGGCGCTCCATGTCGGGGAAAATCTCGATCGGCGGACGCTCGGAGAACGAACCGCGGAAGCCCGCCAAGACCAGAACGGTGATGACACTGAGGCCGAAAATCAGGTAGACGTAGCGCACCGGTTCAATCCTCCAAGTCGGCGATTTCCCTGCCTCCGATCTTATCGAGGAGGGCGCGGGTTTTGGCCGGTTCGTAAAGCGGGTCGGCCGCCTCGATGACCAGATAGAACCGATCGTCGGAGGCGCGATGTATGTGGTCGTGCTTCAACACCGGATGATAAAGCATCGGCAGGCGGTTGAAGATGAACATCCCGCCAATGGTGCCGAAAGCCGCCAGCAGAATGGTGAGCTCGTAAGCCACCGGAAACGCGTAGATGGGGCTGAAGAATGGCTTGCCGCCGACAATGAGCGGATAGTCGATCCAGTTCATGTAGGCTGCCAGGGCCATGCCGGTGGCCAGCCCGATGGCGCCACCGATGAAGGTGATGCGCGGGACTTTGGACCGTTTCAGGCCCATCGCCCCGTCCATACCGTGGACCGGGAACGGAGTGATCACGTCCCAGTGCCGGTAACCGGCGTCCCGGACCTGCTCGGCCGCTTTCATGAGTGGACCGGGTTCGTCAAAAGCAGCGATGATGCCGTAGTGGGAGGATGCCATGACGCGTGTCTCAGTGTCCGTGGTGGTGGGGATCCGCCCGCGGGGTGACGGCCTTGATTTCGGCCATCGCCATCAGCGGGAGAAAGCGCAGGAAGAGCAGGAAGAGCACGGCGAAGACGCCGAACGTCCCGACGTAGGTGAAGATGTCGACCACGGTGGGTGAGTAGTAGCCCCAGCTGGTGGGCATGAAGTCGCGGGAGAGCGAAGTGACCGCGATCACAAAGCGCTCGAACCACATGCCCACGTTGATGAGGATGGAGAGGATGAAAACCAACACGAGGTTGCGCCGGCAGGCCTTGAACCAGAAGAACTGCGGGCAGATCACGTTGCAGGCGATCATGATCCAGTAGGCCCAGGCGAACGGCCCGAAAGCCCGGTTGACAAAAGCGAAGCTCTCAAAAGGGTTCGCCCCGTACCAGGCGATGAAGAACTCCATCGCATACGCGTAGCCGACCATGCTGCCGGTCGCGAGGCAGATTTTGCACATGCAGTCGATGTGGTACTGCGTGATCAGGTCCTCCAACCGGTAGATCGCGCGCAGCGGCAGCATCAGCGTCAGCACCATGCCGAAGCCGGAGAAAATCGCCCCGGCCACAAAGTAGGGCGGGAAGATGGTCGTGTGCCAGCCCGGAATCAGGGAAACGGCGAAATCGAAGGAGACGATCGTGTGCACCGAAAGGACCAGCGGCGTGGAGAGACCGGCCAGGAGCAGGTAGGCCATCTCGTAGTTGCGCCAGTGGCGGTTGGAACCCCGCCAGCCGAGCGCAAAGATGCCGTAGCAGACTTGCCTGAGCTTGGTCTTGGCCCGGTCGCGGACCGTGGCGAGGTCGGGGATGAGACCGACATACCAGAAGAGCGCCGAGACCGTGCCGTAGGTTGAGACGGCGAAAACGTCCCACAACAGCGCGCTTTTGAAGTTCGGCCAAATGGCGTTGGAGTTGGGGATCGGGAAGAGCCACCAAGCGAACCAAACCCGGCCGACGTGAAAGAGCGGGAAAATACCGGCGCAGACGACTGCGAAAATCGTCATCGCCTCGGCGGCCCGGTTGATCGATGTGCGCCACTTTTGCCTCAAAAGGCAGAGAATGGCCGAGATGAGGGTGCCGGCGTGGCCGATGCCGATCCAGAAAACGAAGTTGACGATCGCCCAACCCCAGTTGGCGGGATTGTTCAGCCCCCAGACGCCGGTGCCGGTGGCCACGAGGTAGGTGAGGCCGATGAGGCAGAACGAGGCGACGAAACCGGAAACGCAGAAGGCCACCCACCACCACAGGGGGGTGCGTTCTTCAATGATGCCGCAGATCTTGTTGGTGATCCAGGAGAAGCTGCGGTCGTTTTCGACCAAGACGGGCCGGTCCAGCTTGGCGGGAGCGACTTCGCGCAGGAGGGCGGCGGCGGACGGGCTGGGGTTTTCAGACAGCGAAGCCATCAGCGCGACCCTCCCTCGGAACCGCCGTTTCCGGACGCCGGGTAGTTGGCATTTCGATACTCTTGGTAACTGAGCGGAAGTTTGTGGTAGTCCGGCATCGCAGGGTTGGGATTGCGGAGCTTGCCGAGGTAGGTGGTCCGCGGCCGGGTGTTGAGGTAGCCGAGCAAGGAGTAGTCGTGCTCCCGGTGTTTGGCTTTGGAAACTTCGCTCTCCGGATCGGTGATATCACCGAAGACGATCGCGTCCGCGGGGCAGGCCTGCTGGCAGGCCACTTGGAAAGTACCGTCGGGGATCTTGATGTCATCGGAAGCGCCGGCGGCCACCTTCCGCTTGATCTTGGCGGCCTGAATGCGCTGCACGCAATAGGTGCACTTTTCCATCACGCCACGCATGCGCACGGTGACATCCGGATTTTGTGCCATCTGGAGCAGCTCGGGCATGCCCTTGGGGGCGGCCGGACCGAGGTAAAGCTTGTCGAGCTGGCGCTGATGCCAGTCGAAGAAATTGAAGCGGCGGACCTTGTAGGGGCAGTTGTTGGCGCAGTAGCGCGTGCCCACGCAACGGTTGTAAGCCATGACGTTGAGCCCCTCCTCGTCGTGGACGGTGGCGTTGACCGGGCAGACGGTTTCGCAGGGGGCGTTTTCGCAGTGGACGCAGGCGACCGGCTGGAGGGAGATCTGCGGATCTTCGGGGATGTAAGTGTTGTCTTTCGAACCGCTGGAATAATAACGGTCGATCCGGATCCAGTGCATTTCGCGGCCACGGCGGACCTGATCACGCCCGACAATGGGAATGTTGTTCTCGGCCTGGCAGGCGATGACGCAGGCGTTGCACCCGATGCAGGTGTTGAGGTCGATGCTCATCCCCCACTGGTGTACGCCGGTGAACTGGGGGTGCTCGTAGAGGGAGTTGCCGCGGGGGGTGGTGGTGGCTTTGACCGCGAGCGGGAGATCGGCGTCGGCCCCGTAGTTGGGCGGGGTGTGCGACTCCATGCCGATGTCCCGGACAAAGGCGGGGTTGGCGACGAACTTGTCGTGATTGGCCTCGCGGATGATCGCACGGCCTTCCATCGACCAGTGCTCCTGACCGTTGGCCATGCCAAACCGGTCGCGGGTGATCTCGAGGGCGGAGGCACGGGCCACCCACGGGGTTTCGGCGGAGCGGGCCGGGTAGGCATCGAAGCCGGAACCGGTGCCGATGCGGCCGGTGCGGGCACGGCCGTAGCCAAGCGGGATGGCCAGGGTGTAGTTGTCCATGCCCGGCTGGATGTGGACCGGGCCGCGCAGGGTGACCCCGTTGACGGTCAGCTCGATAATCTGCCCTTGTTGGATGCCGCGGACGACCGGATTGATGCGGTTGCGGGCGATGGGAAGAGCGGGCGTACCGGCGATCAACTTCAGCTCCGAGGCAAGGCGCGGGCTCATGTAGATGGCGTTGTCCCACGTCATCTTGGTGATGGGATCGGGGCACTCCTGGAGCCAGCCGTTGTTGGCGAAGCGTCCGTCGTCGACCCGGTAGTCGGGCAGGAAACGGACTTCCGGGGCGGACGCGGTGGGCGGAACAGGGGGCGGCCCGAGGCGGGCGACGAGCTCGGTGGCGGCAGTGGTCGACAGATGGGCCCGGATCAGCTCATAGCCGCTGCCTTCGAGAAAACCTTCATGGAGAAAGCGGCGGAAATCGTGGTCGGTGGCGCCGTCGCCGATGTTCCCCAAGGTGGTTTCAAAGACCAGGTTATAGGGATCGGTGACATCCCGGCCGAGAATGCGGGCGAGCACTTCCAGCTCGGTCAGCCCGCCGAACAAAGGCAGAATCATCGGCTGCACGGGCAGGACGGTGCCGTCGCTGGTGCGGGCGTCTCCCCAGGCTTCGAGATAATGGGCGGCGGTGAGATGGACGTTGGCCCGGGCGGAGGTCTCGTCCTCATAAAGTCCGAGCCGGATGACCTCGCCGGCGGATTCCTGCAGCTCCCCCCAGTTGAGATCACCGGGAGCATTGTAGACGGGATTTCCGCCCAAGATGAGGAGCGTCTCGACCGAGTCGCCCCGGAGGGCCTCGGCGAGCGTTTCGAGAGACGCGGGCGCCTCCCCCGGCAGGGCGGCCAGCTCGATGGTGTGGCCGATGGCGCCGAGCGTTTGATTGATGAGCAGGGCGAGGGCGTGAACGGCCGCAGGCTGGGACTTGCCCGCCACCACGAGGGCTTCGCGGCCGGCCGAGCGCAGATCGTCGGCGCAGGTCTCGACCCAGGCGCGGACGCCGGGCAGGTCGTCAACCCGGGCGGCGAGGTCACCGAGGCCGGCGGGCGCCTGGCCGAGCAACCGGGCCGCGAGGGCGGCCACTGCGACCGGAATCTGGCTGGAAGCCAGGCGGAGGCGGTGGTCGGCGTTGGCCCCCGTGACGGTGAGGACACTCTCGATGGCGTAGAGCCGGTTCATCGAGTCCTCGGCGGACTTGACGCGGCGACCTTCCGAGAAGCCCCGGGTGGCGGCGAGGGCTCCGGGCTCGGTTTGAAGAAAATCGGAATCGAGCGAGAGGATGCGGGTGGCCCGCCCGTAGCGGAAAAGCGGCCGGGCCCGGCGACCGGCGAGAGCGGATGCAGCCTCGACGGAGGCGGAGTCGCCGAGCGGTTCGTATTCGGCCCAAATGGCCTCGGGAAAGCGCCGGCGCAACTCGGCCACAAGGCGGGCGCGGGTGGGTGACGAACTCTCCTCGGCCAGGAAAGCGATCCCCCGGCCGCCATTGTCGCGGTGACGGCGGCCGATTTCGCGCAGCAGGTCATTGACTTCGGAGCGCGCCAAGGTGCGGCGGCCGCGGCGATGGGCGGTCGAGCGGTCGGGATCGTAGAGATTGAGAACGGAGGCCTGGGTCCAAAGGTCGGTCTTGCCGCCGTAGGGTGCGAAACTTGGGTTGCCCTCGATCTTGGTCGGGCGGCCGGTGTGGGTTTCAACGAGGACCGGGATCGCTTCACCGCGGTGTTCGCAGGCGGAAGCGTAGTAGAGGGGTTCGCCGGGGATGACGTACTCGGGGGCTTTCGCGTAAGGTACGATGTAGGCCTCGGGACGGCGGCAGCCGGCAAAACCCAGACCGCCGAGCGCGAAGGAAGCGGCCATGATTTTGAAAAAGTGGCGGCGGTCCACCTCGCTCATTTCCGAGGCGCCGGCGGGGAACTCGCGCTCCACCTGCTCGATGAAGCCGGGGGAGGCCATGAGGTCGTCGAGACTGCGCCAGTACCGGGGGCCGCTCAGCTCGGCGGGAGAGGGGTCGGGATGCTTTGTAACGCGTTTCATCGGTGGCAGCCGGAGCAGCTCAGAGGCGGGTTGACGTTCCATTGCTCGACAAACCGAAGACCCGCTTCTCGCTGGGCTTCTTTGCTGGCCGGGCGCCAGTCGAGGTCATAGACCAGCGCTGGGTCGCGGAGGTAGTCCTCGGGATGCCGGTGGCAGTCGAGACACCAGGCCATGCTGTGGGACTTGTCATGCCAAACCACCTCCATCTCGTTGACCGGTCCGTGGCACTCGTAGCAGCTCACCCCGCGGGCGACGTGGACGGCGTGGTTGAAGTAAACGTAATCCGGGGCCTGGTGAACCCGAACCCAGGGGATGGGAGTGCCATCGTGGTAACTGGAGCGCACGAGAGCAAGAAGCGGGCTGTCGCCTTTGATCTGGTTGTGGCAGTTCATGCAGGTTTCGGCCGTGGGGATGTTGGCGTGGCCGGCGAACTCCACATTGCTGTGGCAGTAGCGGCAATCGATCCCGAGTTGGCCTGCATGCAGGCTGTGATCAAAGGCAACCGGCTGCGGTGGGCGGTAGCCCACGCGGGTGTATTCAGGGGTAAAATAGTAGGTGATACCGACCGTGACGCTCCCCAGAAAAAGTATCAGGAAAATGACGATCTGGAGCGGAAGGGTATTGGTCCACTTCGGGAATGTTTTGGACATGGTGGCGCGCCTCCGGGGTGGTCAGATCCGGTCCCCGGAGAGCGGGGAACGGCGGGCAACGGCTCGCCGGTCGGCGGCGAGGCGGATAGATGGGGTGCTGGAGGAGCGCCCCGCCCAGTTGCGGAAGCCGGTCAGCGCGAGCAACAAGCCGGCGAGCGAGGCCAAAAAGGTCTTGCGGTCAGGGTCGATTGACACGTTTGGAAAAGGTCGGGTGAGTCGGGAAGAGGGGTCACAAAAAGGTTCGCGGATGGGGAAATCAACCCAAAATGAGTGGAGCGGGAAAGGGAAGTTCGACTATTAGGTCATCGAAGCCCCGTCTATTCCAAAGCCTAACCCTTGGCGGCGCCTTCGGCGGTATCCAAGTTGTGGCCACAGGGCGGGCAGAGAGGTTAGGGTGGATTCGTTCCATCAACCGCCCCTCCCGACGAAGAGCCCGTCGCGCATGGGGAGGATCCGGTCGCAGCGGCGGGCGATCTCGGGGTTGTGGGTGACGAGGATGACGGCCTGGCCGTGCTGTCGGGCGACACGGGCGAGCAGGTCAAAGACGATGCCGGAGTTGGCCTCGTCGAGGTTGCCGGTGGGCTCGTCGGCCAGGAGGATGGAGGGGCTGTTGGCGAGGGAGCGGGCGATGGCCACGCGCTGTTGCTCGCCCCCGGAAAGCTGGGAGGGCAGCCGGCCCGTCTTGTCGCCCAGTCCCACGGCGGCGAGCAGTTCACGGGCGCGGTCGGCCGCCTCGCCGGGGGTTGCCCGGCCGAGTTTGTGCATCGGCAGGAGGACATTTTCCAAGGCCGAAAACTCGGGCAAAAGGAAGTGAAACTGGAAGATGAAACCGATCGCCCGGCAGCGCAGCGCCGTCCGCTGCTCCTCGTCCGCCCGGGAAACCGGCTCGCCGCCGATCCAGATTTCACCATCGTCAAAGCGGTCGAGCAGACCGAGCAGGTAAAGCAGGGTGCTTTTGCCGCAGCCGGAGGGGCCGACCACCGCGCAAACTTCCCCGGGAAGCGCCTCCAGCTCGACTCCGCGCAAAACATGCACGCGCCCGGCACCCTCGCCTAGGTAACGGTGGAGGCCTTCGCAGCGGAGGACGGGCTCCGCCGGCGCTTTTTTCCGGGCGTCGGGGCCGGTCATTGGGCCGTCCCCCGGATCACATCCCCGGGCTCCAGGCGCGCGGCCCGCCGGGCCGGGATGAGGCTGGCGATCATCACGATCACCGTCGCTGTCAGGGCGGCCGCAAAGTAGTGGGTGAGGTCCCAACTGACGACAAAATGATCGGTGGTGAAAATCCCGCGGATGCGGATGGGCAGCCGCGAGACCCCGTAGGTGACGACCGCTCCGAGCAGACAGCCGATGGCGGTGCCGGCGGCCAGCACCACCCCACCCTGCCAGAGGAAAATCCGGGAGATATCCCTCCGGGTATAGCCCATCGAACGGAGGATCGCGATTTCGCGGGTTTTCTCCATCACGATCATGGCGAGGGTGTTGAACATCCCCAGGCCGGAGATGAGGATGATGGTGGAGACGGTCAGTGCGGATGACACCCGCAAAGCCCGGAAAACATCCAGCCAGACTTTTTCCCGCTCCTGCCAACTCACTGCGCTGTGCCCGAGCACCTGCTCCAGCCGGGTCGCCTCCTGCGGGGCGCGGTCGGGGTCGAAGAGGTTGAGCTGGAGAAAGCTCGCGCCGGAAGGCCGGCGCAGGAGCGAACGCGCCTCCGTCATGTGCAAAAAGAGCCGCACCCGGTCGATGTCAGTCACCCCGGTTTCATAAATGGCGGAGACCCGGTAACGGCGGTTTTCGCCGTGCACTTCGAGGATCACGGTGTCGCCCACACTGACCTCCAGCCGGCGGGCCAAGGCATAGCCGATGAGCAGACCGGTGGGGTTGGCCCGGAAGTCCTGCAGATCGCCGCGGAGGATCTGTCGGCCAAGATCGGAGGCCCCGAGGTGATCCTCCAAATGGATGCCGTAAACCTGGGCCGAATCGGCCCTCAACGGACTGCGGATGAGGACGTTGCCGCGCAAGACCTCGGAGACGGCCGAGACATTGGGGAATGCCGCCAGCGCCTCCCGCAGCAGCCGCGGATCCTCCACCCCTTCCACATAGCGCCGGTTCTCGCGGTCGGCCACCTGGAAGCCCGATCCGCCTCCGGCGTCGATGCTGCGGAGGGTGTCCTGAAAACGGTCTTCGATGCGGATGGCCCCATTGGTGCCGAGGATGGTGCGGATGAAAAAGTTCTCGAAGCCGCTGGTCTGGGCCTGGGTGACGATGAAGAAGCCCACCCCGAAGCCGATGCCCGCGAGGCTCATGATCATGGAGCGCTTCCGGGCCAGAAGGAAGCGGAGCGCAATGCGGAGGTTGGGCGTCATGCCGGCGAAGCTTCAGGCGTCGGGCCGCAGGCGGATGCGGTCGCCGTCCCGAAACCGGTCCAACTCACCGATGACCACGTAGTCGCCCTCGGCGAGGCCTTCACGGATTTCGACTTGGTTGAGACTGACAAAGCCCGTCTCCACCGGCTGCAGGTGGACCCGGCCGCCCCGCACCGCGAAAACATTGCGGCCGACCAGCGCGGAGCGTGGAATGATGAGAGAACCGGGCCGTTCATCCACCAGGATGCTGGCCTCGCCGGTGAGGCCGGGTACCAGCTCCTCCCGGTCGATGTCGAGGGTGAGGTAGACGGTATAGCGCTGGGTCTCTGGATCGGCGATGGGCAGGACGCGCTCGACTTCGCCGTGAAAGAGCCGGCCGCCATAGCCGAGAAAGCGCACCGTGGCGGACTGCCCTACCCGCAGGCCGGCGAAGTTTTCCTCGCTCACCTTCACCACCACGACACGATTGTCGGAGATGAGCCGGGCCAGGGAGGCCCCGGCGTTGACGAGATCGCCCGGCCGGGCGAGGACCTCCGCCACCAACCCGTCGAGCGGGGAGCGGATGCTCATTTTGGAGCGCTGGCGTCGAAGCACGGCGAGGCGGTTTTCCAAGCTTTCAAGCTGCTGGCGCTGGTTGATCTCCTCCAGGGCGATGCGCTGGGCGAGCTGCTCGAGGGCCCGCTCCTGCCGGCGGACCTCCTGGGCGGCGACACTGCCGCGTTCGAAGAGCAGGCGCTGGTTTTCGAGCGACTCCTCGGTGGCGGTTTTCTCAAAGCGCAGGGGCGAACCGAGCTGCTCCCGCTCCCGGAAAGCGTTGAGTTCGATCTCCAAAGCACGGATCTCCAAGTCGAGGTCGGTGGTGTCGAGTTGCACCAGCAAGTCGCCCTCGCGCACCGGCTGACCCGGATCGAGCGCGCTCTCGATTACCCGCCCGCCCACGTCACCGCGCAACTCCATGGCATACTCCTCCTCCACCGTGACCGTGCCCGGCACGGCGTTCACGGCGACCCCACGGGTCACCGGCGCCACTTCCGCAATGGGCCGCCAGAGCGTCGAGAGAGCGAACCCCGCGAGGAGGAGCACCGCCAGCGGCAGGATGACTTTGAGAAAAAACCCGATGGGCTTAGCGGTTGGCATGAATCAATCGAGGGTCGGCATGAAAAAGTGGATCACTGTCGATGGCGGAGAGAAATTCGGCCACGGCGAGAAAATAATCCGTCCGCGCCTGGTAGGCGGAGAGTTCGGCGGCGGCGAGCTGGAGTTCGGCTTGGTTGAGTTGGTCGCGGGAAAACCGGCCGGCCTCAAAGTCCTCCCGGGCCAGGCGAACCTGCCCGCGACGGCTCTCCAGACCCTGCTCGGCGAAGCGTAGATCCCGGGCGGCATGATCCAAGAGGTGCTCGCGGCGGCGGACTTCCTGCTCGATGGCGGCTTCGGTCTCCCGGCGCTCGCGCTGCAACTGGCGCTGGCGCACCTGGGCGGAGCGGGTCACCGCGCGGGAGGCATAACCATCGAAGATATTCCATGAGACCGCCACCCCGCCAAAGTAGATCCGGGTCGACACCCGGCGGGTGAAATCGCGGGTGAAGGTGCCTTCGTCCTGGGAGGCGCCCGCCACGAGGTTGACCCGAGGCCGCAGCCGCACCCGGCCGATTTTTTCGAAAAGCTCCTGTTGCCGGATCTGCTGGTCGATCTGGACCAGCCGCAGATCTTCGTCGACCCCGCGCCGGATGTAGTCGGCCGCCAGATACGGGGGAGGAGCGGCCGCCCGGGGCACCGCGGGCACAACCAGCGGCACGGATTCGGGAGTGAAATGCTCCCCCAGCCCGGCCAAGGTTCCGAACCGCTCCACCGCGGTCGCATACTCATACTCAGCCCGCTCCAGTTGGTTCACCGCCCGATCGTGCGCCGCCCGGGTGCCGCCGACAGCATTGGCGGCGATCAGGCCCGCTTCAAAGCGGGCCTCGTCCCGCGCCACACCCTCCGCCGAAAGCACGATTTGGCGGCGCTGGTTGTCGAGCCGCTTGTGGGCGAGGATGAGCCTGAGGTAGTCGCCGCGGAGCTGGTTGAGGAGCAGCCGGCGGGCCTCGGCAAGGCGGTTTTCCTCCAGGGCGACGGCGATTTGCCCGACACTGCGGTTGGCCCGCAGCGCCCCCCAATGGTAGAGGGGCTGCGCAACCGAAGCGGTGAAAATCATCCGCTCGCCCGTTTCCGCGGAAGAGAGGGTGTTGCGATCCTCCTCTTGGTAGCGGTATTGGCCGGAAAAACTCGCGCTCGGGTAGATCCCGGCCCCGCGGGTCCGGCGGTCCTCCTCGGCCAAGGCCACCCGGAGATTCCAGGCCATCATCCGCGGAGAAGCCTCAGCCGCCACCGCCAGGATTTCCTCCAGCTGCGGCAGCACCGCTTCGGGCAATTGCTCCGCAAGCTCGGGGGGCTCGCCGGCCTGCAGCAGCGTGGTGGCCAGGAGAAGCCAACCACCGAAAAACACATGCATGATTCGTCTCGACACAGGAAAGTTTCCTCAGGCTGAGCACCAAAACACGCGGGGTTCAAGCACAGGGTTTCCACACCGCCCCGCTTTGCGTGAATCGAGATTGACCTTGTCGTGCGATGGCGGTGAAGGCTTTGCTCAGACCAGACATTTTGAAACTCATCATCCAGATCCCTTGCTTCAACGAAGCAGAGCACCTCGCCGCCACCTTGGCCGAGTTGCCAAAGGAGGTTCCCGGCTTCGATTCTGTCGAAGTCCTTGTCATCGACGACGGCAGCAGCGACGACACCGCCTCCGTGGCTCGCTCCTGCGGAGTGCGCCACATTGTGCGGCACACCCGAAACCAGGGCTTGGCCCGGGCTTTCGAATCCGGCCTTGCCGCCGCCCTCAAGCTCGACGCGGACGTCGTCGTCAATACTGATGCCGACAACCAGTACTGTGCCGCCGACATCCCGAAACTGACGCAGCCCATTCTGGATGGAGAAGCCGACATTGTCATCGGGGAGCGCCCGATCGCTTCCATCGAGCACTTTTCGCCGTTGAAAAAATTGCTCCAAAAACTCGGTAGCGCTGTGGTCCGCGGCGTCAGCGGCACCGACGTGGCGGACGCCCCGAGCGGCTTCCGCGCCTTTTCCCGCCCCGCCGCCCAGCGGATGCATGTTTTCAACGACTACACCTACACCTTGGAGACGATCATCCAGGCCGGGCAGAAAGGCATCGCCATCCGCTCCGTCCCTATCCGGGTGAACGGCCCGACCCGCGAGTCGCGCCTGGTGAAAAGCATACCCGCCTATGTGCGCCGCTCGATCGGCACGATGGTGCGCATATTCATCACCTACCGGCCGCTGCGGTTTTTCACTTGGCTGGCGGTGCTCAGCGCCACTCCAGGGGTGGCACTGGGAGTACGCTTTCTCTACCGCTTTGCCCGGGGTGAGGGCGAAGGCATGATTCAATCCCTCATCCTCGCCGCGCTCCTCATCGGAACGGGCTTTCTGCTTCTGGTGGTCGGGCTGCTGGCTGATCTCATCTCCGCGAATCGCAAACTTCTGGAGCGCGCCAACCTCGAAATCAAGGAACTGGCCGATGAAGTGCGGCAGAAACCTGCACTCCGAAACCCGAATCGCACCCCCGCGCCATGAGAACCGAAGATGGCATCGTGATCGGCAACCTGACCGACAAAAGCTCCCCTCCCGGCAGGCTTGCCCGCAGGCTGGTGGAGCGTTTCGACGCCGCCCTCCTCCGAGCGGCACGCGGAGCCGCCCCCACGAAAATCCATGAGGTTGGCTGCGGCGAAGGGAGGATCTGTCGCATGCTTCGCAAGGAGCTCGGGGTTCCCGTCCAGGGGACGGATTTTTCCCTGACCCTGATCTCCGAAAATCTGGACCGCGGCGATGCCGGCATTAGGTACGAGCAGTGCAGCATCTATGATCTGAACCGGGAAGCACATGGAGCCGATCTCGTGGTCTGCTGTGAAGTTCTCGAGCACCTCGAAGAGCCCGATCGGGGCCTGCAGGCTTTGGCACGATTGGAGGCGCGGCAGGTAATCCTTTCCGTCCCCCGCGAACCGCTCTGGCGGTTTCTCAATTGCTGCCGCGGCAAATACCTGCGTTCCCTCGGCAACACTCCCGGCCATCTCAACCATTGGTCCGAACGCCGATTTCACCGCTTTCTCCGCCGGCACCACTTCCAACCCGACGAGTGGATCAATCCCTTGCCGTGGTTGATGGTGCGGGGCCGGTTTCTGAAAGCCTGATGCGGGTCTTTGTCGCAGGTTGAACCATCCGCCACCTTCCTTGCCGGCAACGTCACTGAGGTTCTTCACAACCTCCAGGGGAGCATTTGCCCTCCTCGCAACTGCGGCGATCCTCGGACTGATCCTATGGTTTGCCGGACCAAGTACGATTCTGGAAGTGCTGGGGAGCTTCGGCTGGGATGGCACCGCCCTGCTCCTGCTGATCTATTTGATGGTCCAAGGTCTGAGAACCTTGAGGGTCTGGGTGGCTCTGCCGGGGCGGGAACGTCCGGGTCTGCATGTCCTGTTCGGGATCATCAATATTCACCAGTTTCTCAATCACATGATTCCGGCCAGGCTCGGAGAAGCGGGTTTTCCCCTGCTGCTCAAGCGTTTCGGCCACACGGCCCTGGCTCCGGGGGTTTCGCTGCTCATACGCATCCGCTTCCAAGAGCTGATCATCCTGGCCAGTTTATTTCTGCTGGCCTTCTGGTGGGTGTTGCTCGCGCGGACCGAGCAATCCGGAATGGCCGGCTTGGTGGCGGCGGCCGTGGTCTTGGCACTACTCGTCACGGCTTTCTGGCTCATTCTGCCCGCTGCGCTTCGCGGCCTGGCCGGGCGCTTCAAAACCTCGGCACACAAATTTCCACGTCATCAGGACCGACTGATCAAGGCGGCAAGTTTTCTTCAGGACCTTGCCAGCCACCTTCATGCCCGAAGCCGGCGTGGTCCCGAAGCTGTCGGGTGGGTCTTGAACCTTCTGGTCTGGCTCCTCCTGTTTGTGTTTTTCCAGCAGGTCATCCGATTGGCCGGGGTTGAACTTGGGTATCTGGAAACCGTGGCCGGAGCAACATTGGCAAGTTTCTCCCAATTGCTGCCAGTCAACACCCTGGGCAGCTTCGGGGCACTCGAAGCGGGCTGGACCCTCGGCTTCGTTTTCCTCGGGGTGGATCCGGCCATTGCCCTGGCCTCGGGATTTGCCATGCACCTGGTCCTGGTGCTCTTCCTGGCCGGAGCCGGCGCGGTCTCCTGGATCGGGCTGAACGCAGGCCGCCGCCACCCGCATCCCGGCAGGACCTGAACGCTTGACTCCCGAGGCCCTCGCACATGTCGTGCGGCGCTAATGGCCGTAGCCCGCACGACCGAAGCACCCGACAAATCATCCGGACCGGGCCCATGGCTGGTGCATGCCGCTACCGCCACCAGTTTCCTGCTGCTCTCCTGGGTGTTTCTGACCGGGTTCACCGATCCCTTCGGCCTGGGCCGTCGCTACATCGGAGGCGGAGAACCCGTTTTTTGGAGCAACCACCTGTGGTGGTTTCACCACGCGGTCGTGGAGCTGGGGCGAAGCCCGCTCATCCTCGACCATATTTTCCACCCCTTCGAGATCCGGGCCTACGAGGCCATCCTGCCGCTCTTCACCTGCATCCCGCTGGTGCATCTTTTCGGCCCGGTCGCGGCCTACAACCTCTACGTCATCCTTTCCTTCGCGCTCTCCGGCTACGGGATGTTTCTGCTCGCCCGGCGCTTGACCGGGGACCAGGCCGCGGCGCTGCTCGCAGGCCTCGTCTTCTGTCTCTTCCCCAAGCACTTCGGCCACGCTCTCGGCCACCTCCACATCTTCAGCCTGCACTTCATCCCCTTCATCCTGCTCTTCTTTTACCGGATGTGCGACGAAGCCCGTTGGCGGGAGGTGCTGCTTTTCTCCCTCTTCATGGCGCTCAACGCCCTCACCTCGTGGACGCTCGCAATCATGGCCGGCCTTTTTTGCGGACTGCACCTGTTGCTGAATGCGCGGAGGCTGGACTGGGGGCGGCTGGCGCCGCGGCTGACGGTCGGCGCGGCCTTCTGCCTGATCCTCATCCTCCCCGGCCTCAGGGGCATCCTGTCCTTAAGGCGCAACTACAGCACAGCCACCTTTGGAGTGGAGGAAAGCATCACCTACTCCGCCGATCTCATCGCATTCTTCACGCCTTCGTTTCTGCATCCCTTCTGGGGCCGGTTCTTCCGGCCGTTCACCGAGACCTTCAGCGGCAATCTCACCGAAGCGACGGTTTACCTCGGCCTGCCGGTATTTATCCTGGCCGGGGCGGCCTGGGCATGGCGGCTGCCCGACCGGGAGCGACTGGTGAGAATGCTCTGGATAACCGCAGGAGCTTTTCTGCTCCTGTCGCTGGGGCCAATCCTCCAGGTCGCGGGTCAGCGCACTTTCACGGACGCGGGCATCACCATTGCCCTGCCCGGGGCGCTTGCGCCCTTCCTGCCGGTCTTCGACATGATCCGCACGCCCAACCGCTACGTGATCATGGCAATGACCGCCTTCGCCCTCCTGGTCGGCTTTGCCGTTGCCGGGCTGCGTCTCCGCCTGGCGCAGCGGCCCGGGCTGGCGGCGGGGGCAACCGCCGGCCTCGCCGGTCTCATCGTGCTCGACTTTGCGGTCAAAATGCACACCACCGAGCCCCACCCCGTGCCCGCCTTTTACCACGACATTGCCCGGGATCCCGACCGCCTCGCCCATCTGGAGCTGCCCGTGATCCGCTCGCCCCTGGAGCGCGAGGACCGCCGCGGCTGGGCCATGGTCTGGCAGTATGAATTCCAGAAAACCCATGGCAACCCGCTCGTGGGCGGCTATTTCAATCGGGTAAACCCTTACCACCGCGACTGGATGATGGCCGATCCGGTGCTGGCTTTTCTGTATTCAGGCGGAGAGGACATTTTTCAGATTCGTCCGGTCGCTTCGCCCCTGGGTTACCTGCGCGAGCGGCACGGCATCGGCCATGTCGTCCTCCACCACACCCTCCTCGACCCCGCCCGCTCGCGGGAACTCGAGCGCTACCTGCTCTCCGGCGGGGAGGCCGGCCTCATCCACCGCGGAGAGGATGCCCTCGTGCTGGCAACGCGACCGTATCCAATGGATCACGACGCCATACCTTCCCTTCACCTGCGGCTCGGCGCGGGATGGTATGAACTGGAGCTATGGGACGGCATCCCCACGCGCTGGATGGAAAACGAGGCCGAGGTGGTGGTCTACTTGGAGGAGCCGATGCGTGTCATTTTGGAGTTGAGCGCCGAATCCTTCGGCGGGCCGAACCTTCTTGTCATCGAAGCCGGCGGACATGAGGCGGCGTCCTTTGAACTGGAGCCTCACTTCACCACCCATCGCATGGAGCTGGAGCTGCCGGAGGGCGAATCGGTGCTGTCATTGCGTCTGCCGCAGGGCGGACGCCGGCCGGCCGACGTTCTCGATGATTCCGCCGACACCCGGATTCTTGGGGCGGCGGTGCGCCACCTGCAGATCGGACCGGTGGCCGGCGATCAGGGGCAGTAGGCTTGGAAGAATCGCTGGCTGGTGCCGCCGGGGCCGATGCGCACATGGGCGTGGGCACCGCAGCGGGGGCAGCGGCCTGCGTAGACCCCGGCCGCCTCGTCGCGGTAGAGGCGGCCGTAAACCCGGCAACGCACGTAGTGGACGCCAAGAAAGGCCCGCGGGCTTGCGGGACCGGCGGCGGAGACCGGCGGAGTGGCCGGTCTCGGCTCGGGGCCGTAGTCGGTGACGCTGAAAACCTCTCCGGGCGGACTCATGAGTAAGCGATCCCAGGCGGCCCCCGGCGCTGGCCCGGGGATCGATCAGGCGGTGACTTTGCGGGTGGCGGGAACCGCGCGGGCCAGGCGGGAGGCCGACTGGAAAGCGCTGATCAACTGCATCCAAGGATGCTGGAGACGGCCGTAAGGCTCCCAGCATTCGCTCACGCCTTTTTGATCACCCTTGTTCCAGAAGAGCATGTAGTACTCCATGCCCGGTCCTCCTTCGCTGAAGGCTTGGCAGGCCCGCAACTGTTCGGGGGCGAGAAAGGCGGCGAAGGGGTGATCCCCTTCCAGGTCGCAGGCGGAAGACTCGGCCTGGAGGTCGGCCCAGACTCCGTGGTCTCCCTCCGGCGCGGTGGCCAGGCGCTGCCAGACGATCTCCTCAAAGCGCAGCACGCTGAGGTGAAGGTTGTCCTCGCCGAGACCAGCAAGAAAGACCTCCTCGGGACGTTCCACCGGGATGCGCACAAGGCAGACATAGTCGCCATCGAGGAGACTGCGGGCGTCCTCCTCGGCGGCGGCTTCGAGAAGGGTCTTGAGGTAGTTATAGGGCGTCAGAATCATAAGTGGTGCCGGGATTGTAGTTGGTTCTCAATTACTGAAGGAGGCGGAGTACGTTCTGGGGGAGCGCGTTGGCCTGGGTGAGCATGGAGGTGCCGGACTGCACGAGCACGTTGTACTTGGCCAGCCGGGTGGACTCCTCGGCCACATCCACGTCCCGGATACGGGAGATGGCGGCTTCGAGGTTTTCGAACTGCACTTGGAGCTGGGCGCCCGCGATTTCAAGGCGGGATTGGGCCGCACCAAGGGTGGCCCGCTCGGTGGCGAGCTGCTGGATGGCATCGGTGACGGTGGCGAGGGCGTCGGTGGTGTTCACGCCGACCGGGGGATCGCGCATGAGGAGATCATTGAGTGCGCCGGCACCGTCGCGGAGATTGATCTCGTTGATCTGCATGGTCTGGTTGGCCTGCTCGCCAATGATGACCTGGAGACCGCCCGGATTGGGACCGAAGAGGGAAATGCCGTTGAAGGAGCCCAGCGGGGAAGCGACGGATTGGACGGCGCCGTCGGAATCGCGGTAGTCGCCGCCGATGGTGATGGCGAGTTGCTCGCGGAGGGCCTGGAACTCCACATTGTAGAGGGCCACGTCCTGGGAATTTTTGGTCACGTCCTTGGCCAGGGCGGTCAGCTCGCTCATGCGGGTGAGGACCTGGGTCATGCTGCGCATCATGCCGTCGGCGGTTTGCACGAAGGAGATGGCGTTCTGGACATTGGTGCGGGCGGCGAGATTGCGGGCGTTCTGGGCGACCATTTTCTCGGAGACGGCGAGTCCGGCGGCGTCATCGGACGGCTGGACGATTTTGGTTCCCGAGCTGAGGCGGGAGAGCGAGCGGCTCAGCATTTCCTGGCTCTGATTCAGGTTTCGGGCCGAGTTGATCGCGTTGACGTTGGTGTTGATGATCATGATGGATCTTCCTTGATGGTGGGTTGAAAATTCAGCGGGCGGTGCGGGCGGACTCTTTGGTGGAGACGAGGTTGCGGGCGAGACCAGAGAGGTCGCCGGGGGCGGCGAGCGCGTCGCGGTTGGTCTGGCGGATTTCCTCGAAGAGTTCCTTGCGGACGATGGGGATGTCGCGGGGCGCCTGGATGCCAACTTTGACCACATCCCCGTCGATGCGGGTGATGCGGATCTCGATGTTGTCGGCGATCATGATGGACTCGTTGACTTTGCGGGAGAGGATGAGCATGGCGTATCCCTCCGGTCAGGACACGACTTCCGCGGAAACCAGGGGATGGCGGGCGGAGTAGTGTTGGAAGTTGGCGATGACGACCTGCTTGCCGAAGCCGCTGGCGCGGTTGACGAGGAGGGGGCCGATGAGATTGACGGTGGCGCGGGTGCCGCCTTCGCCGCGGAGGGTAACGATGTTGAGGATGAGCAAGTCCCCGGCATCCTCGACGCCGAGAGAGGCGGCGTCCTCGTCGGAGACTTCGATTTCGTAGCCGGGGACCAGTTCGGAGGGTTCGATGACGACAAAACCGACGCCCTCCTGTTCGGGGCAGCGCAGCCACATGAGCGGAGCCTCCTCGGGGTTGATGAGCAGTTCCAAGTGTTTGATCTCCGGCAGGCCGATGAGGCCCCCGGGGAGGCGGAACTCGAGCGGCTTGAGCCAGAGTTCGTTGCCGTGGGTGGTATCGATGGCGACTTTCATGATGGTTGTATTGACAATGTGTTTACCTGAGGTAATCGAGCAGGGAACTGGTCAAGACTTTGCCCGCGCTCTGCAGGGAGGCTTGATAGGCGTTCTGCACCTGGGTGAGCTGGACGATGGTCTGGGCGATGTCGACATCCGCTTCGGTGGAGATGAGGCGCTCCAGTTCGGTGAAGCGGCCGCGGGTCTGGGCGGTTTCCAGCTCGATGCGCATCTGGACCGCGCCTTGGTTGCTGAGGGCGAAGATGAGTTCGTCCTCGGATTCGCTCAACCCCTGGCGGACGGTGGAGGCGATGACAGCCGTGTCGCCTGCGGCAAGGGCATCCCGCAGGGCCGCGACCTCATTGAGAAAGCCGGCGATGCGCTGGTTGGAGAGGGGCTCGGAAAAGGGAGAGATGGGGGTTCCGTCGGAGATTTTGAAGGCCGCTTGGTCGGCGCTGCCGGTGTAGGCGACGGAGGTGATGCGCCCGTCGGCATCGCGGGTCGGGGTGAAGGCGGGACCGCCGCCGGTGCCGGCAAAGAGCGGGCCGCCGCTGAATTCGCGGTTGGCGCTCTGGAGGGCCTGTTCGAGGAGCTGGTTGATCTCGGCCGAGTAGGCCATGAGGCCGTCGGGACTGTGAAGGTCGCTGGCGAGGACGGCGACTTCGCCGGCACGCTCGGAAATGGAGAGAAGGTGACGCAGCTCGGAGACGGTGGCGGTGGCGATGTCGAGGGCGCGGCCGGCGTTGCGGTGAAACTGGGAGAGCCGGGTTTTTTCCGCCTGCATGTCGAGGACGCGGCTGACGGAGGTGGGGTCGTCGGCGAGGTCCTTGATGCGCTGGCCGGTGGCGGTCTGCTCGTGCAGCCGGTTCATCTTGGTGGTGACCCGTTGAAGCTGGTTGAGAAGACTGTCGGGAAAAGTGTTCTGGGTGATGCGCATCGGGGAGCGGGGATCAGCGGATCATGCGGTTGACGAGCACATCGAGCATTTCGTCGATGATGCGGACGAGGCGGGCGGAAGCCTCGAAAGCGCGTTGAAACTTGATCAGGTCGGTCATCTCCTCGTCGAGCGAGACGCCGGAGACGGAGTCCTGCTGGGCCTTGAGGAGGCGGTGCATGTTGGACTGGTCGTCGAGGGCGGAGCGGGTGCTGGAAAGGGTGTGGCCGATATCGGAAATGAGGCCACGGTAGTGGGAACCGAGGGTGCCGTTAAGAAGGTCGCCGCCCGAAGTGGAAAAAGTGCGCGACTCGAGGCCGGCGAGGGCGAGGGCGATTTCGTTTTGCCCGGGGTTGGGGCCGGCGGTGGCGGTGAGGGTTTGGGCGGTGAGGCCGGGATCGAGGCGGATGCCGGCGGCATCCAGACCGGCGGGATGGAAGAAGTCCTGGCCGGTCGCGGAGTAAACGCCGTTGACGGCGACGACGATTTGGCGGGCAAGCACGTCGATGGATTGCTGGACCCCGCCGAGATAGCCGTCGCGCACGGCGATGGAACCTCCGATGGAGCCCTTGTCCGCGGCCAGCCGGTTGGCGCCGATGTAGAGGCCCGTCTGGGGTGGAGGGCTGTCGTTGTCGGTGAAGGTGACCGCGTTGAAGGTGGTCTTGTCCAACAACATGACCTCGGCGGGGGATCCGCCGGCGGTGCGGACATCGATGCGGATCTGGCCGCGGGACTCCGGGATGATGGTGGAGCGGAAGTCGATGTATTGGGAAAGCTCCTCCAGCTTGGCCTGGCGCTTGTCGCGGAATTCCATCGCCTGGGAAGCGTTTTCGGACTCGAAGCGGCCAATCTCCCGGTTGAGCCGGGCGATTTCTCCGAGGATACCGTTGACGGTCGCAGTCTCGGATTCGATCTTGGCGGTGAGGTCGGCGCGGACATCCTGGAGACGCTGATCGGTGAAGTTGAACTTGTCCGCCAAGGCGGAGGCTTTCTGCAGCAGACTCTGTTTCTCCGCCAACGAAGCGGGGTTGGCCGCCAGACTGTGAAAGGAGGCAAACAGGTCGGTCATGAGTTCGGCGATACCCTTGAGACCCTGGACGGCACCAGCGCCATCGACAAAGGCGGAATCTCCCTGGCGGTCGACGGTCTGGCCGAAACCGGCCTGCATGCGGGTGTAGGCGTAATGTTCGGCGTTGAGGCGGCCGAGTGCGGAAGCCTCGCGGAGGATTTCCCGGTCGACGAGGGCATCGCGGACATGCGAGAAGCCCAACACCTGCACCCCCATGCCCATCGGCCCGTGGGGCGTCATGATCGCCCCGGGATCGCCGATGAGGACACGCTGGCGCGCGTATTCGGGGTTGTTCACATTGGCCATGTTGCGGCCGGCCGTGGTCACCCCCTGACGGTGAACGGTGAGCGCCTTGGTGGCGTTTTGCAGATTTCCGATGATGGTCGCCATGGCGGATCAGCCGACCGCGTGATAGCGGGGGGGCAGCGGGCCGCCGAGGGCCACCTTGCCGGAGCTGGCGTAAGTCTGGGAAAACAACTCCGGCTTGAGGGCGCGGAGCGCTTCCTGGGTGAGGTGCAGGGTGCGGGAGAGCAGGAGGTGGTTCTGCCGGGCCTTGTGGCGGGTGCGGCGGATCATCTCGTTGCATTCCGAACCCAGGGCCTCGAGAAGCGGGCGGACGTATTCAGGAAAACGTGACGTAACCTCGCTGAGCGGAGTGTCCCCGGGCAGACCGGCCCGGCCGGCCAGTCCGGCCACGGCGGCCTCGCGGCGGCGGCGGATGCCGGAAAGCGTCTCGACCTGACGGTCGATATCGTCGTTGCCGGCGAGAACAGCCTCGGCCTTGCGTTCGATGATGTGCTCCTGCTGGGCGGAGAGCAGATTGTGGAGTTGGCCGTACTCCTGGACTTCCTCACGGAGGAGTTCCACGAGCGGCTCCCAGTCCTGGTTGGTAAAAAATTCAGGCATCGCTGGAGTTCTCGGAAGGGGATTCAAGGCGGGCCGCAAGCTGGCTCTGGATCAGGCTGGTGAAGCCGAAGACTTCTTTCTGGGCCAGTGCGGAGGCGATCGATTCGGTAATGAGAAATTGATACACGGGGCTGCCGCCGGCACCGAAGAAGCCGCCGTCCTTGGTTATGGGACGAAAGGCTTCATTGAGGTAGGTGCGCAGGAAGACGCCCTCGAATTCGCGGGCGACCGCCTCGAGCTGGGCGTCGTCGTCGGCTCCACCGTGGAGGAGGCGGTCCTTCCACTGGAGGGGATCGGCGGTGTTGAAGGCGGGAATGGCGGCGGGCACGCTCATGATTCAGTGGATGACCAACTCGGCCTGGAGGGCGCCGGCCTTTTTCATGGCCTGGAAGATGGCCATCATCTCCCGGGTGGAAACCCCGAGGGCGTTGAGGGCGGCGGTGACTTTTTCGATCGTGGGCAGATCCTCGATGACCTTGAAGGCGCCCATCATCTCAGTGACCTCGGTCTCGGTGCCCGGCACGACGACGGTGTCGCCGCCCGGAGCCAACGGCTGGGGTTGGCTGACCGCGAGGTTGGAGGCGATGGTGATGGTGAGGGATCCGTGGCTCACCGCCACGGTGGAAATACGCACGTTGGAGGTGGCCACGATGGTGCCGGTGCGCTCGTTGATGATGACTCGAGCGGTGCTGTCCGGCATGACTTCAAGTGCGCCGACGAGGGCAATGAAATCGACTTCCCGGCCCTCGAAATCCTCCGGCACCCGCACCCGGACGGTGGCGGCGTCGAGGGCGAGTGAACTGCGCGGGAAGACGCGGTTGATCACCTCGGCGAGGCGGGAAGCGGAGGTGAAGTCAGGGTTGAGCATGAGAAGGTTAAGGTGGCCGCCGTGGACGAGCTGCATGGGAATCTCGCGCTCAACAATGGCGCCACCGCTGATGCTGCCGACCGTCGGGTGGTTGCGTTGCACGGTCGCCCCGCCGGGGCCGCCCGCGCCGCCGAGAAAACCACCGACCGAGATCGCCCCCTGGGCGACCGCGTAGACGACGTTGTCGGCGCCGAGCAGAGGTGTCTGCAACAGCACCCCACCCTGCAGGGTGGCGGCGTCGCCGATGGAGGAGACGGTCACATCAATGCGCGCGCCCGGCCGGATGAAGGGAGGGATGTCGGCCGTCAGCATAACCGCGGCAACGTTTTTCGATTGGGCCGCCTGGGGGGGGACGGTGATGCCGAAGCGATGGAGGGAGTTGGCGATGCTCTGGATGGTGTAGGAAAGGGAGCTGTCGCCTTGGCCGGCCAAGCCCACCACGATCCCGTAGCCGACAAGCTGGTTGTCCCGCCCGCCTTCCACGGTGGTGAGATCCTTGATCCGGGCGGCCTCCGATGTGTCGCAGACCATTGAATACAGAAAAAGGACGGCGGCCATCGGGAGGACGGCGCCCATCCGCAGGACGGGAAAGGAACGGCGCGGCAGGCCGGGGGGACTGGGGGGTGCTCTCCTTAGCGATGGCATCGGGGGATCAGAAAGGGTTGATGACGTCGAGAATACGACTGAGCCAGCCCTTGCGCTGGGCATCCCGCAAGGTGCCTTCATTGATAAACTCCACGTGGGCCTCCGCGATATTGCTGGAGAGAATGGTGTTGCCGGAGGTGATGTCCTGCGGGCGAACCAATCCGCGCAGCACCGCGTATTGCCGCTCCCCGGAGACGAGAACCAGGCGTGAGCCCTCGATGACAAAGTTGCCGTTCGGGAGCACGTCCACCACCAGCACGGCGGAGCGGGCGGTCACGGCCTGCCGGTTGTTGATGGCCCCGCCACCGCTGAATTCGCGCTGGCCCTGCAGGGAAAGAGACGGAAGAACGCCGTTGTGGGTGCCGAATCCGCTCGCATCCGGCGTGAAGAAAAACCGGCTGATGGAATCGTTCATCGAAGTCTTGCTGTCCGTCGAAGTCCGCAGGGAGGCTTGGGCGGTGGCGTTTTCCTGCACCACGACGGTCAGAATGTCGCCGATGTTGGCCGCGACCCGGTCGGCCACGAGGCCTCGCTCGGTACCGGGGCGTTTTCCCCAGAGGGACGTGGCCTCGGCGGGGAGGGCGACGACGAGAGCGGCGAGGACGAGAATGAGGCTAGAAAGTGACGCGGACACGTTTTTCATGGGTGATTTCTCCGGCGAAGTCGCGGCGGGATTCGAGGTTGCGGAGGGGTATGACATCCCCGAGGGCGCCGCCCTGGATGGCGAGCGCTTTCATGTTGATGGTCAGCAGTCCGTCAGTGGCGACGACGTCCACGATCTCACCCTTGCGGACGAGGGAGCGTGGCGCGAGATCGGGCCAGGTCAACGGGCGGCCCGGCACGAGCGGACGGGCGGGCTCGTAGCGATGGAAGACCGCGGGATCGGCGGGCACGGCATGCGCCTCGCGGAGCAGATCGACCTCGCGGGCGGTGAAGTCCGCCTCGGAGAGGGGATCGCCGGTGGCAAGCCGCCGGTCCACCACCCAGACCGCCGCCAGGTGCTGCACCCGGAAGGGAAGATGCCACTCGCCCACTTCACCATCCGCGTCTTCCACACGGAAGCGCAGCATGATCGCGTTGCCGGTGAGGCGCGAGGGAGCATCCAGCAGTTCGAGCCGGGCGGGAGCGGGCCGCCGGGAAAGGTCGGGCAGATCACGCTGGGGATGGAGCCGCAGGTAACCAACCGGCTGGAGCCGCTCGGTGAAAGCGCGGGTCAGCTGGTCGAGGATCTCCTCCCTGGAAATCCGGGGTGACTTCTCGGTCGGCTGGCTTGATTCCCGGCGAGCGGGCGCGGCGGCGGGTTCCGCCGGCTGCTCGACAACAACCGGACCAGCCACGAGGGCGGGATCGAGCGGAGCAAGGATCAAGTCGAGATTGGACGCCGAGCCCCGTGAAAACAGCAAGGTGGCGAACAGAACCATGATGGGGAGTCCTCGGATCACGGGGTTAGCGTTTGAGCTGGCTGAGGCGCTGGAGCATCTCATCGGAGGTTTGGATGGACTTGGAGTTGATCTCGTAGGCGCGCTGGGCGAGGATCAGGTTCACCATCTCCTCGACCACATTGACGTTGGATGTTTCGAGGTAGCCCTGAAGGAGGGCCCCGAAGCCCTGCTCGTCGGGATTGCCAATTTCGGGCACCCCGCTGGCCGGGGTTTCCTCGAAGAGATTGCCGCCCACGCCCTGGAGACCGGCGGGGTTATTGAAGCGGACCAGCTGTATCCGGTAATTTTGGACGCCGTTGGGCGTCATCATGGTGACTTCGCCGTTGGGGGCAATGGCGATGTCGCTCGTTCCCGGCGGCACCGGCTGGAAGCCGCCCAGCACGGGGTAGCCATTGCTGGTGGTGATGCGGCCGTCCGGACCGACCTTGAGAGAACCATCCCGGGTGTAGGCGCTGGTGCCGTCGGGCTTCTGGATCTCAAGAAAACCGTCCCCGCGGATGGCAAGGTCGAGGGATTCATTGGTCTGGGTGATCTGGCCTTGGGTGAAAACCTTGGCGGTGGCGGCAACCTGGGTGCCGGAGCCGATCTGTATGCCCGTCGGCACGACATTGCCCCCGCCGGCATCGGCGCCGACGACCCGCCCGTTCTGGTAGAAAAGATCCTGGAACTCCACCTTGCTGCGCTTGAAGCCAGTGGTGTTCACATTGGCGATGTTGTGCGCGATGGCGTTGAGGTTGACCTGCTGGCCTTCCATGCCGCTGGCGGCTGCGTAAAGGGCGAGATTCATGGTGGAAAATCAGGGCGCGACCGCCCTCAGGAAGCTCCTCCGAGGACCTGGACGGCGCGTTCCAGGGATTGGTCGTAGGTGGAAATGAGCTTTTCGTTTAGTTGGGAAGCGTGATTGATGGCCATCAGGTGAACCATCTCATGGACCGCCGAGACATTGCTGCCTTCAAGAAAACCCTGGCGCACGAGCGGATCGATCATGCGCTCGGGCGCGGGTCCCTCGGGGTGGGGTTGAAAACCGCCGCGCACGGGCGTGAGATGGGCGGTGTCGGCAAATCTATAAACCGCGATGGCGCCGACGGGCTGGTCGCCCTGGAAAAGATTGCCGGTGGCATCGACCAAGGGCACCCCTTCGCCGGGGATGAGCTGGATGGGGCCGCCGTCGCCCATGACGGCGAAGCCTTCCTTACTCACCAGACGCATGTCGGACGTGAGGTGAAGCTGGCCGTCGCGGGTGAAGACAGTGGAACCATCGGGACGCTGGAGCTGGAGAAACCCCTCGCCTTCGATGGCGACGTGAAGCGGATCACTGGTGGGGCGGATTTCACCTTGGTCAAAGCGGATCCGGCCCTGGATCAGGGGCTGCACCATTCCTTCGGTGACGGAGGCGCCCGTGGGACCTTTCATGCCAAGCGCGCCCATCGGCTTCGCTTCAAACGAAACCGCATGGCCCTTGAAGCCCGCGCTGGAGCTGGAGGCGATATTCTGAGCCACCAATTCGTTCCAGCGTTGGAGGCCGTTGAGAGCGGCCGCGCTTTGATAGACACCTTGCAACATTGCCAGATCGCATAGCAGCGCGCATGCCAGATGTTTTATCTTATTGTAGGACAACGATTTAAAAAAACTAAAAACCGGCCGGGCAAAAACTTCCTCCACGCCTGAGGTCGTTCTTGCCGGGTGCGGAAAATCCGCTAGCGTAAACGCTTCGTAAAAGCCGCCGGTTCCTCCCCCGCCGGCTTAACCGGGCTTCCCGGACTCCGTTCCTTGTCCTAATCTTCCTATTCGTCCGCCGTGAACAACGACCGACCCAACCTTATTCCCGCGAGCCTCCTACTCGCCGCCGGTCTCCTCTTCGGAGGCTGTTCCTCCACGCAAAGCTTTCGTCCCACCGCCTACGACCTTCACCAGCGCACCGGCAAGCTGATCGCCCCGCCGATGCAATACGCCACTTCCGATCTCGCCCCTTACAGCCGCATCCTGGCCAACCGGAGCGTCTCCTCCACCGACAACCCGCCGGCCCTCACCCGCACCGGCGGCCCGCCCTCGGCCGCCGCCGGGGAAGCCGAGGACTGACATGCTTTGTCTGCTCGCCATCCTGCAGGCAGGAGCGCTGCTGATCGCTTCCCACGAAATCCGGGAGGAGCTTTCCGGCCACTACCAGGTCTTCGCCGGGATCATCGAGCTGAATGACAAGAAATACGTCATCCCCCGGCACGAGTGGCTGGTCCATGACTACCTCCCCCACTTCAGCCAATACCTGAGGGAAATGGGCATCCGGCCGGATGGCGAAGGTCTCGACTGTGACAACTACTCGCTGCTCTTCCGCCAGCAGATGATCATCAGCAATTACCTCGGGGGAGCGACCCGCCTCGGCGATGTGCCCGCCGCCATCATGAAGGTCCGCCAAGTCAAAAGCTTTGGCGGGGTCCGGGCTGACGAGGAAAGCTACCACAGCCTCATCCTCGTGCGGACCGACCGCGGCTGGTTTGTCGTCGAGCCCCAGAACGGCACCCTGACCGCGCTCTCGCGCTATCCCAACCGGCCGTTCATCAGCTACCTGTTCTTCTAGTCCGGCGGAAGATCCGACGATCCCCGCTGCCTATAGCACCGGAAAGCGTTTCACGGTTGTCCCGGCAGCGTGCGCGACTATGGAGTTGCGGATGCAAAGCCAGGAAACGCTGCGCGAAGCCCTTTTTCAGGAGACCCTCCGGGCACGCCACCGCGTCTACGAAGTCGGCCGGTCCACGCCGCTGGAACGGCTGCAACTCGAAGACGACACCGAGCAGGTGTATTTGAAAAGAGAGGACTGCTCGCCCATCCGCGCCTACAAGTGGCGCGGCGCCTACCACTGCATCGCCTCCCTCGACCCCGCCGCGCGCGAAGCCGGGGTGGTGGCCGCCTCGGCCGGCAATCACGCCCAGGGCGTGGCCCTCGCCGCCAGCCGACTCGGTATCCGGGCCACCATTTTCATGCCCCACTCCACGCCCCTGATGAAACAGGAGGCAGTCAGGCGCCTCGGCCGGGGATGCATCGACGTGAAGCTGGTGGGCGACAGCTATGACGCCGCCTCCCAAGCAGCCCACGCTTTTGCCGCCACCCATCGCCTCACGCCCATCCACCCCTACGACGACCTCGCGGTCATGGGCGGCCAGGGCACCCTTGCCGACGAGATCGTCATGGCCGGCGAGGGCTCCTTCGAACGCATTTACCTGCAGATCGGCGGGGGCGGCATGGCCGCGGGAGTGGCCTGTTGGCTGAAGCGGTTTTTCCCCTCCATCGAAGTCATCGGCGTCGAAGGGGTCGAGCAGGCCTCCATGGCCGCGGCCATCCGCGCCGGCGGCCCGGTCACGCTGGACTATGTTGATGTGTTTTGCGACGGCACCGCCGTCCGTCGGGCCGGCGATCTCACCTGGCGCCTCTGCCGGGACCTGATCGACCGCTTCATCACCGTCACCAACGAAGAAGTCTGTGCCGCCATCCAGCTCCTCTGGGAGCGGCACCGCATCATCCCCGAGCCGGCCGGCGCAATGGGCCTGGCGGGCTGGCTGAAGGAGCGGGCGCAACAGCCGCCCCGGCGCACCCTCGCCATCATCTGCGGAGCAAACATGGACTTCGGCCAGCTCTCCTGGATCGTGCGCCACGCCGGCATCGGCCTGCACACCCGTCGCTACTACCGCTTCGCCATCCCCGAGCACCCCGGGAGCCTGCTTGACCTTCTCGAGCGGCACCTCGACGGCATCAACATCATCGAGTTCCAATACGGCCAGGTTGGCCGCGAGACCGGCTTTCCAGTCATCGGACTGGAAGCCCCGCCCCAGACTTTCGAGAAACTCGGGCGCAACCTCGAAGCGGCCGGGCACAGCTTTGCCGACATCACCGGCGACGAGGATGTGGAGTTTCGCATCATCCGCTACGATCCGACCCTCTTCCGGCATCCGCTTTTCTTCACGGTCGAGTTTCCCGAGCGGGCGGGAGCATTGCACGACTTTCTCGCCGCCAGCGGACCGGCCGCCGACATCGTGTATTTTAATTACAGCTACAGCGGTGAACGGGTCGGGCGGGCGCTGCTCGGTTTCAATTTCGACACCGCGGAGAAACTTGCCGCGTACCGGGGAAACTTTGCGGGCCGCCACCCGGGCCTGCGCGCGGTGCGCTTCCTCAAGCCGGAGGTCGGCCGGCGCTTGCTTTGACTGCCTTTGATCCGGGCAAAGCCTCCAAACGGAGCAGTGGCCGGAGCACCCCGCACATGCCGAAGGCAGACTCGGTGCCGGCCCGATTGATGAAAACCCCACCCTCCGCCGCCGGCCGGCCGGGCAGACCGCGAAGTCGCTCCAACGTGGCCGCCGCCCAGGCCGACGGTCCCTGCCGCACCTTCTCCTCGAAGGTCGCCCGCAGCGACGCCATCGCATGGCAGTGGACACCGAAAAACCGCTCCAGCTCGGCCGCATAGGCGCGTCGATCCTCCTCCCACCGCCGCAGCAGCCCGGCATAGGCGCGGACGGCCGCATCCCGCCGCTCCAAAGCCCCCTCCAGTCCGCGTTCCCGCGGCAGCGCGACGAGCCGGGCAAAGGACTCGGGGTCGGCGTCAACCTCCGGACCAAAATAGATCCGCGCCTCGCCGGCCTCGGCCAAGCCCGCGTTGCCCATCATGCCGAGGATGACGAGGTCGCCGTCGCTGATCAGCCGGTGCATCACCAGCGGCGGGAAGTGAGCGTAGTCGCCCGGCCCCAACTCAAGGATGCGGAATCCCCGCTCCGGATCGTGAAACTCCACCCGCCCCCGGCCCCGGAGCACAAAGTAGCCTTCATCCGTCACGGCATGGACGTGGGGACAACCTGAATACAGCCCGTCCGGGGCCGGCCGCTGCGCATAGACATGCACCTCGGTGAGCCCGATGCCGCCGATCAGGCCGATCGGCCCTCCCACCCCATCGGTTGACCCTTGCTCAGGCATCGAGCTCCTCCCTGCGGACGCAGCGGCCCTCTCCCAGGGAGCGGACCATCATCTCGCAGCAGGCCATGGTTTCCAGATTATGCCGCACACTGATGCCGGGCTCAGGGCCACCCGTGAGCCAGGCATGGAAATCGCGGAGCAGGTCCGCCTCGCCGTGCGCCTCCTCCCAGGGCACCGGCACGACCGGGGTCTGGCCGAAATTGACCCGCGGCCGCTCGTTGAAGGTTGGGGCGTTGTCCCGGAGCACGAAAGCACCCCGCTCCCCGTGGGCCTGGATTTCCTCGGTCGCACGCGCCGCGTCATGGGTATGTTGATACGTGATCGCGGTGCCGTTCTGAAAAACGAGGTGGGCGGAGGTGTTGTTGTCGTGCTCGTAGGCCGACCACGGCGCCCGCCAACTGAAGGCCTGCATCGAAGCCAGCGGCCCGAACCAGTAGAGCAGATTGTCGAAGTGGTGGCAGGACATGTCCCAGACACTGGCAAACGGATAGGAGAGGTTTTTCGGCTCCGGCCGGACCCGGTTCTGCACGTAGAGGAGGTGGTGGACCGGACCAGTGGAATAGTCCCAGCCTGTGTCCTTCAGCGCCCGGTGCAGGGTGCGCGGACCGGAGAAGTAGCGGTAGTTCTGGGCGACGGCGACTTTCACACCGGAGCGCAGCGAAGCATCCACGAGTTTCCGGGCGGAAGCCCAATCCGGCGCCATCCCCTTCTCCACCAGCACGGGCAGGCCGGCTTCGATCGCCCGCAGGCTCATCGGCACATGAAACTGCGTCGGCGTGCAGATGATGACGCAGTCCGCGCCGCTCTCCCGCAAGGCGCGGTCGAGGTCGGTGAAGCAGGACTCCCCGGGAAGGCCGGTCAACCCGCGGGCCCGGCCAAGTGCCTCCGGGCTGAGGTCGCAAAGCGCCCAAGGCTGGAAACCGGTGGCGGCGTTGCAGGTGCGCAAGGGCCACTCCCCTCGGTTGGACACACCCACATGAAGCACCCGGAGAGGACGATCGCCGGCGGCGGTTGGGGATTTCATGCGCGTCAGCCTGAGCCCCGGTCCCGGCCCTGTCCAGCCCGCCACCAAACTCGGTTTTGTTGGTTGACGCCACAGACTTCTCTGCATTACAGAGTTATCTATGAAATCGAAAACCGAAACCACCCTCACCCCCGCCGCGGCCCTGGCGGAGGTCAACTCCGCGCGCTCCGAGGCCCGCCGCATGGCCTGGACCATCCAAGGCAATGCCCACCTCATGCTCTGGGGCGTCCTCTGGATTCTGATGCCTCTCGGGTTCTGGCTTCTGCCCGTGGAAGCCTATGGCTGGGTGGCCGCCTTGCCGGCGCTCGGTGCCATCGGTTCTTTCCTCATCGGGCTGCGTTCGCGGAGCCGCTTGCAGGCGTGTTTCCCGCGCCCGTTCTGGCACAGTGCGCTCGGGCTCGGCCTTTTTGCCGTCGCCGTTCCGCTGGTGCTCCGCCCGGTGTCCGCGGAGGCTTTGTACGCCTACATCGCTTTGGTGGCGATGGCGGCTTATATGGTCTTGGCCGCCTGGACCGACGACCTGCTCTTCTGGATCGGACTCGCTTTGACCCTCGCCATCGCGGTGGGTTATCTCGCCGCCGGAGCGTGGTTTTGGCCCTGGATGGCCCTCTTCACCGGGGCACCTCTCCTCGCCACCGGGTTGTACATCCGCCTGCGCTGGGCCTGAGCGATGGAAGACTCAGGATTCAACGATCTCATCCACCAGCCGGTGCGGCTGCGCCTGATGGCCCTGCTCAACGCTCTCGATGCAGGCGTCCGGGTTGATTTCACCACGCTGCGGGACCGACTGGGCCTCACCGAGGGAAATCTCGGCGCCCACCTGCTTCAGCTCGAAAAAGCGGGCTACCTCAAACTCGAGAAAACCTTTGTCCGCCGCCGCCCCAAAACCTGGGTGCACCTGACGGCCCGGGGCGCCCGGGCCTTCGAGAGCCATGTGGAGGCCCTTCGATCGGTGCTTGACCCCGGCGGCTCCTAGGCCACCCCTGCCTCCTGCCATGTCCGCCGTCGATCCGCCACCCCCGCCGACCGCGGCCACGCCCCCTTCCGGCCGCATCCGCGAGTTGGACGTGGTGCGCGGGGCGGCGATCTGCGGCATTCTCGTCGTCAACATCCAGGCCTTCGCCTATGTGATGATGGCCTACGTCAATCCAGCGGTTCAGGGCGATCTCACCGGGCTCAACTACGTGGTCTGGATGGCGGGGCAGATCTTCGTCGAATTCAAATTCATCACCCTCTTCAGTCTGCTTTTCGGTGCGGGGCTTTACCTGCTCGCGGATCGTTGGGCGCGGGCCGGACGGCGTCCTGTGCGGGCGCACTGGCGACGGTTGTTCTGGCTGGGGCTGATCGGATTGGGTCACGCCTACCTGCTTTGGTTCGGCGACATCCTGTTCATGTACGCGGTCTGCGCGGCCGTGGCGGTACTCTTTTGGAAACGCAGCACCCGCACGCTGATCGGCATCGCCGTTGTTCTCCTCGTCATCCCGACTACCTTGATCAGCCTTCTTGCCCTTTCCCTGCCCTATTGGCCGGAGGAAGTCGTGCACGAAATGCGGACGGAGTGGCACCTCTCGCCGGAACGCGTCCAGGAAGAAACCGAGGCCTACCGCGGTGGCTGGCGGGAGCAGCAGCCCTACCGAATCGAATCGGCCCTGATGATGCACACGTGGGCGATGGGCACGTCCATCTTCTGGCGGACGACCGGCGTGATGTTGCTGGGCATGGCGCTGCTCAAGCTGGGCCTGCCCGCCAGCGTCGCGAGCGCAGGCGGCCTGGCCCGGCGGACTCTGTTCTTTGGACTGCCCGGCTTGGCGCTCTGCGCTTACGGGGCCTTCCGTAATGCGGCTGAAGCATGGGATTTTGAATACACAGCGCTCCAAGGGGAACTCTGGAATTACTGGGGCAGCCTGCCGCTGGCGTTGGGCTATTTTTTCGGCCTCTGTTGGCTGGTCCGCTCCGGCGCGGCGGCGGGGCTGGTGCGGGTCCTCGAAGCGATCGGCCGCTTGGCGCTGACCAACTACCTCATGCAGAGCGTGATCTTCACGACTGTGTTCTACGGCCATGGTTTCGGCCTCTTCGGCCACGTCGAACGCTGGCAGCAGGCCCTCATGGTGGTGGTCTGCTGGGGCTTTCAGGGGGCCTTTTCTGTCTGGTGGCTGCGCCGCTTCGGCCAAGGGCCGGTGGAGCGGCTCTGGCGCTGGCTCAGCGGCGGCCGGGGCGGCTTTTGACGCCTCCCGGCGCCACTGGGGCACCGGGCTCAGCCCCGCCGCGAGCGGGCCGCGTGCAGTGCGCGCAGGCGCAGCCCCTGCAGCCGGATGAAGCCGGCCGCATCGTCCTGGTCATAAGCGCTCGCCACCCCTTCCATCGAGGCGATTTTGTCGTCGTAGAGTGAATACGGCGACTTGCGCCCGCAGGTGATGACATTGCCCTTGTAGAGTTTCAACCGCACCGTTCCAGTAACTCCCTCCTGGCTTTTGTCGACCAGCGCCTGCAGCGCCTCCCGCTCGGGGGCGAACCAGAATCCGTAGTAGACCAGCTCGGCGTATTTCGGGATGAGGGAATCGCGCAGGTGCTGGAGATCGCGGTCGAGGGTCAACGACTCGATCTGCCGGTGGGCGTGCAGCAGGATGGTGCCGCCGGGCGTTTCATAAACGCCGCGGCTTTTCATGCCGACAAAGCGGTTCTCCACCAAGTCCACCCGGCCGATGCCGTGCGCGCCGCCGAGGCGGTTGAGCCGGCGCAGAACCCCGGCCGGAGAGAGCCGCTCGCCATTGACCGCCACACAGTCGCCGTCCTCGAATTCCAGCTCGACATACTCCGGTTGGTCCGGCGCATCCTCGGGCGCGATCGAGAGTTTGAACATGTCCTTGTTCTCCGGAGTGGTCGGGTCGAACCAAGGATCTTCCAAAATACCGGCTTCGTAGGAGATGTGAAGAAGGTTGCGGTCCATCGAGTACGGCTTTTTGGCCGTGGCCTCGACCGGGATGTCATGCTCCCGGCAATACGCAATCATCTCGCTCCGGCCGGGAAAGGCGTCGCGAAAGACTTTCATCTTCCAAGGCGCGACGATCCGCAGGTCGGGCGCGAGGGCGGCATAGGTCAGTTCGAAGCGGCACTGATCGTTGCCCTTGCCGGTGGCTCCGTGGGCGACGGTGTCTCCGCCGACCTTTCGCGCCAGCTCCACCTGCGCCTTGGCAATGAGCGGCCGCGCGATCGAGGTCCCGAGCAGGTACTGGCTCTCGTAGACGGCGGAAGCCCGCATCATCGGATAGATGTAGTCGCGGGCGAACTCGTCCACAAGGTCGAGGGTATGGTGTTCGCAGGCCCCGGTGCGAAGGGCCTTATCCTCGAGGCCGTCCAGTTCCTCCTCCTGGCCGATGTCGGCCGCGAAGGTGACCACGTCGGCCTGGTAATGGTCTTTCAACCACCGGACGATGACGGAGGTGTCGAGGCCTCCCGAGTAGGCGAGCACGATTTTCATGGCGGCGGATTGTGGGGGCGGCCCGGCAAAAAACCACGCAAAAAAGGTGGGGTGGCGAGAAGGGGTCCGGAGTGGGTTGACCTGGGACGCACGGGGGCAAGGGTTGGCTCCCATGGCCACCCTTGCACCCTCCCGAAACCCCTCATCCCAAAATCCGGCGCCGCTCCGTGGTCTCCTGATGCTCCCCGGGCTGCTCCTGCTGCTTTTCCTCACCACCGCCTGCCCGGTGCGGGAATCCGTCGGCGTCGCCCTGCCCGAAGGAGATGTCGGCCAAGTCCAGCCGCAAGCACCGGAGCCGCAGCCGCTGCCGCCGGATCCAACACCCGCCGCGGACACTCCACACCCGCAGGAGACGCCGCCGCCCATCGACGCACCGGCCCCGAATGAGCCCCTCGGCCTGTTCCTGACCTGGCGCCAGGACCCCACCACCACCATGGTCATCGACTGGCACACCCTCGCCGGAGTAGAGGCCGACCCGCCGCTGCGCTACCGCCAGCGCGGACTCGACGACTGGACGGAAGTCCGGGCCGAGACCAGCGAGTTTCCCTTTTCCGACCGGGAGATTCACCGCGTCGAGCTGACCGGGCTGAGCCCGGACACGGCCTACGACTTCCGCGTCTTCGAAGACGGCCGCACTTACTACTTCCGCACCCTCCCCGGCACCGCCCAGGAACCCGTCCGTTTCATCACCGGGGGCGACACCCTCCACCGCCGTGAATGGATGGAGGCGACCAACCGCGCCGCCATGCAGTACGATCCCGACTTCATTGTCTGGGGCGGTGATCTCGCCTATGCCGACGGCCTCGAAGACCGCGTCGAGCGCTGGTACACGTGGTTCGAGGTCAACCTACAGACGCTCATCGCGGACGACGGCCGTGTCGTGCCCATCGTGGTCGCCATCGGCAACCATGAAGTCCGCGGTGGTTTTTTCATGGGCGGAGACCGGGGCCGCGAAGCCTACGAGGACACCCTTGAGTATCGCCGGGCGATGGCTCCTTATTTCTTCTCGCTCTTCGCTTTCCCTCATCCCCAGGCCTACGGCGTGCTCGATGTCGGGGATTACCTCTCCCTGATCATTCTCGATACCCACCATGCGACCCCGGTCGAGGGCACCCAAACCGAATGGCTCGAAACCACCCTCCGCGAGCGGGAGGGCCGCCCGCACCTCATCCCGGTCTACCACGTGCCGGCCTTCCCCTCCCACCGTGACTACAACCACTATTTCTCCTCCTCCATCCGGGAGCACTGGCTGCCTCTCTTCGAACGCTACGGCGTCGAGCTCGCCTTCGAAAACCACGACCACACCTACAAGCGCACCGCCCCCATCCGTGGCGGAGAAATCCGCTCGGACGGCATCCTCTACGTCGGCGACGGTGCTTGGGGGGTCGGCACGAGACCGGTACACGACGTGGAGCAAACTTGGTACCTCGACCGCGCCAAACCCATCCACCACGGCATCGTCGTCACCCTCCAAGGCACCCACCGCCACCTGTTGGTTTTCGACGCCGAAGGCAACATCATCGACGAGTACCCGCAGACACCGCGGCCGCGCTGAGGCCGCCCGCCACGCTGGTTCGCATCGGCCGGCAGCTCCGGAAAGTGCCGGCGAGACCCGGGGTCCGGCCGCTCGAGATCCTCGGCGATGCCATCGCGGCCCTTGGCCGGACATCGGCGATAATAAATTCTTCGTAAAGCGAAACGGAGCCGTTTCATCGCTTCTCCGGAGCGACGTTAAATCTCCCGAACCTCAGTTCGATCCGAACGGACAAGCCATCCTCAGTCGAGGGTGGCTTTCGATTTATCCGCACGGTGAACGCGCCCTGCCCATCAACCATCCATGATTACGCTTACGCTCAAACGCAGACTCATCGGTAGTTTCTGTATCGTCGCCCTCATCGGCCTGACCATCGGCGGCCTCGGATTTCGGGGCATGACCCTGGTCTCCAGACAGGTGGAAACCATCGCCACCCGGGATCTTCCTTCGGCTCTCAACCTGCTCGAAATGGAGTCGGCCATGTTCGACCTCAGCACGGCCATGCGCACTTTGCTGAGTCCAAACCTAACCCTCGAGTTCATGGACGAACAGTTCGAGCGCGGCCGCCTGGCGCTGGCCGAGTTGGACCGGGCCATGGATGACTTTGAAGCCATCGATCACTCCGACGAGGCCGCCCGCACCTGGGCGGAAATCCAATCCCTCTTCGCAGCCCGCCGGGGCATCAATGAACGGTACCTGCCGCTGGCCCGTTCCCTGTTGGAAGCCGGCCTCCCGGCCCCGTCATATGTACTCAATGAGCTGGATTCCTTCCAGATTCACTATCTCGGCCTCACCCGGGGCCTGCTTCACGCTGCCGCGACCGGTAACGGAGCGTCCGCGCTTCCCCGCAACCCCCGGCCTTTCGAATGGAATCACGTCAATCAAATCCGCGTCGAAGGGGTTCGCTCGGCCCTCCGTGATCTCGACCGCCTGCAACAGTCCTTCGCCGGGATTTATCAGGAGCTTCTTGAACAGGCAGGGTCGGAGCTTTCCCCCGCCCGCCTCGACGACCTCCTGGCAGCGGCCGATGCCATCGTGGACCGGCTTGAGGTGGTGCGGGCTGAGGCCAACGCCGCCGAGCAGACCCGTATCCGGATGGCGGCCATCCAATTGGAAGAGATCCGCCAGAACGAGCTGGCCATTGGTGCGGTGCTCATCCCGCTGGCGGACTATGCGGTCGACAACAGCGAGCACGCGGTCACCGAAGCTCGTGCCAACGCAGCGTCCTATACCACCTATATCTCCGTCGCCATGATTGCCGGCACCGCCTTGGCGCTGTTCTTCGGTAGTTTCATTGGCCTGAGCCTCAGCCGCCGCCTCAAGCGCCTGGCCGACACCCTCAGTGCCAGTTCCGAGCAAACCGCCTCCGCCGCCGGTCAGGTCTCCGGCTCCAGCCAGTCCCTCGCCGAGGGCGCCAGCGAGCAGGCCGCTTCGCTGGAGGAAATAAGTTCCTCGCTCGAGGAAATGTCCTCCATGACGGCTCGCAACCAGGAGGGCGCCGAGCGTGCCAAGGGCATCGCCGGCCAAGCCCGCGCCGCCGCCGAAACCGGCGCCGTGCGGATGGAGGAAATGCGAGTCGCCATGGATGCGATCCATGCCAGCAGCGGGGAAATCTCCAAGATCATCAAGACCATCGACGAGATCGCCTTTCAGACCAACATCCTCGCCCTCAATGCCGCCGTCGAAGCCGCCCGGGCCGGCGAGGCCGGCATGGGCTTCGCCGTCGTCGCCGAGGAGGTCCGCAATCTCGCCCGCCGCTCCGCCGAAGCCGCCCGCGAGACCGCCGAGAAAATCGACGATGCCATCGCCAAAAGCGAGAAGGGCGTCCAAGTCAGCGAGCAGGTCGCCCGCAGCCTCGGGGACATCGCCACCCACGCCCGCGAGGTCGACGGCCTCATCGAGGAGGTCGTGACGGCCTCCCGCGAGCAGAACGAAGGTATCGGTCAGATCAATACCGGCATCGCCCAAATGGACCAGGTCACCCAGTCCAACGCCTCCAACGCCGAAGAAACCGCCTCCGCCGCCGAGGAGCTCAATGCCCAGGCCGCCGAACTCACCACCGTGGTCGAAGACCTCGTCGGCTTGGTCGAGGGACTCCGGAACCGGTCCGTCGCGGCCGCCGGTAATCATCCGCCGGGTCCAGCATTCCGGACGGGCTCGCCCCAGCCGCGCTTCAACACAGTCTCACTGAAAAAGCCCGTCCCGGCGTCCGCCGCCGGCATGCGCTTCCACGCTCCCGCCAAGTCTTCCATCCCGCTCGAAGCCGGCCACAACTGAGCGCCGCCAGCCGGCCGAACCCGCTTCACCGGCACTTTCAGCCCGGCCGCGACCGCAAGGTCCGGCCGGGTTTTCGTTCTTGGCGTCGGCTCGGAGATGCGCCTTCTTGAATGGCACGGGAAACGCTGCTTCCCCGCTTCCGCCCCCCGATCCGACCCGATGGAATCCGAACCGCCGCCGTCCGCCCCGCCGGAGAACACAACGTTCTTCCAAGAACTGAAGCGCCGCAAGGTGTTCCAAGTTGCGGGCACTTACCTGCTGGTGGGCTGGCTCGTCATCCAGATCACAGTCGCGGTTTTCCCGCAGTTCGACATCCCGACCTGGGCGAGTCGCTTCGTCATCCTGCTGGTGGCCCTCGGTTTCCCGATCGCCCTCATCCTGGCCTGGGCCTTCGAACTCACCCCCGATGGCGTCCGCCCCACCCGCCAGGTCCGCGAGGAACAGGCGCCGGAAGCCGTCCCGGGCGCCCACCAGCGCCGCCGCAACCGCTTCGCCCTGCTCTTCGGCGCGCTTTTCCCCGCCTTTCTCTTCGGCCTGATTTTTGGCGGGGCCGGCCTCTGGGTCGCCACCCAGCGCTCCGGCCCGCCGCCTGCCCCGGCCCCGGGAACCGCCGCCATCCCCGCCACCACCCCGGTTCCGGCTGCCAACCCGGTCCTCGCCGTCCTGCCTTTCGTCAACATGAGCCCGGAAGCGGAAAACGCCTTTTTCGCCGACGGCGTCCACGAGGACCTGCTCACCAACCTCTCCCGCATCTCCCAGCTCCGGGTCATCTCCCGCACCTCCGTCATGGGCTATGCCGGCACCGCCCTCAATCTCCGGCAGATCGCCGAAGAGCTCCGCGCCTCCCATATTCTCGAGGGCTCCGTCCGCCGCGCAGGCAACCGCGTCCGCGTCACCGCCCAGCTTATCGACGCCGTCAGTGACGAACACCTCTGGGCCGGCCGCTTCGACCGCGACCTCGACGACATCTTCGCCATCCAGGCCCAGGTCGCGGATGAAATCGCCGCCGCCCTCCGCACCGAACTCACCCCCAGCGAACGCGAAGCCCTCCACGGCGCCCCCACCACCAGCGTCGAAGCCTACGACCTCTATCTGCGCGCCCGGGAGAAAATGCGCGCCCGCGTCCGCATGCAGGAGCAGTTCGAAGCCGCCGCCGCCCTGCTCCGCGAGGCCGTCGACCTCGATCCACGCTTCTCCGACGCTTGGAGCCGCCTCGCCTGGATCCACGCCTCCAAGGTACACTTCGAATACGGCGACCCAGAGGAAAATCTCGCCACCGCCGACCGCGCCCTTGCCCGTGCCAAGGCCCTCGCCCCCGAACGGCCCGAGACCCTGCTCGCCGAGTCCTACGTGCGCTACCATGGGCGGCGCGACAACGAAGGCGCCCTCGAAGTCCTCCGCCGGGCCATCGAGGCCTCCCCCGGCCAAGCCGAACTCATCGAAGCCGAGGGCTACGTCCTGCGCCGCATGGGCCGCTTCAACGAAGGGCTCGACCGTCTCTACGACGCCCTCCGGCTCGATCCCCGCAACGGCAGCCTCCTCGGGCAAATGCAGATCCAGCTCCGCCAGATGGGCCGCTTCGCCGAAGCCCTCGACCTTACCCGCCGGCTCACCGCCCTCTACCCCGACGACGAAAACCTCCGCCAGCAGCTCTTCGGTCTCGAAATGACCCTCCGTCCCGACCGGGAACGCATCCAAGCCTGGGCCGACGAACACGAGTCGCTGCTGGAAGCGGGCGAGGATTGGAATTTCGAAACCATCGCCACCATCGCGACCATCCGACTCCTCGACAACAACCCCGAGGCGGTCGAGCGCCTGCGCACTTTCATTTCCCGATTGCCCGACGATATCCAGCCCAACGTACACACCACCCTTACCTTCTCCCTCCTCCAGCACGCCCGCTACTTCCGCGACACGGACCGTTCCCGCCGGCTCGCCGCGCGCCTCATCGAGGAGGCCGCCGCCATCCGCACCGAGTTCGACAACCCCCAGTTCCAGATCTGGCGGCACACCACCCGCCTTCTCATCGCCCTCGAGCAAGACCGCCGCGAAGAGGCGGAACGCCACTTCGAGCAAATTAAGGCGATCTACCACTCCGCCCCCGATCCCATGCGACAGGCCGACCTCCGTCCCCAATTGGCCACCGCCCGGATCCTTCTGTATCCTGAATCTGCCTACGAAATCTACCTGGAGGAAAAACAACGCGAGATGCCCGGCCTGTTCATCCAGACCATCCTCAGTTTCCCCTTCGCCTACCGCAGCCTTATTGAGCACCCTGAAATCCGGCGCGAAGCCCGCCATCTCCCCGGCTACGCGGAAATTCACCGCCGGCTCCTCGCCGACCTCGAGAGCTGACCGGCCCCGGCCCGCTCTCGGCGCGGCATTTGCCATTCCCGCTCATCGCGCCCACCGTTGTCACCGCCCATGGCCCGCAAACGCACGCTTCTCATCCCCGCCGCCGTCCTCGGAACCCTCCTGCTCACGGCGGCAGTCCTGATTTTCTATTTCAACGCCCGTCCCGTCTCCAAGCGTCTCACCGTCACCGTCGAACCTTTCGCAACCGCCGGCGACCCCGCCTTCCGCCGCACCCTCGAGCACCTCCTCGGCGGTCCCGCCCTCGAAGGAAATCGCATCACCGTCCTGCGTGACGGTGAGGAAATCTTCCCCGCCATGCTCGAGGCCATCGCCGGCGCCCGCCATTCCGTCACCCTCGAAACCTACGAGTACTACGGCGACGAGGTTGCCGGCGCCTTTGCCGAAGCCCTCGCCGAACGGGCCGAGGCCGGCATGTCCGTGCATGTCATTCTCGACTTCATCGGCTCGCGCAAAGCGGAAAACGGCTTTTTCGAGACCATGACCGATGCCGGGGTGGAGCTGGTACGGTACCGCAAACCGTCTTGGTACCGGAGCACCCGCTTCAACCACCGCACCCACCGCAAACTCCTCGTCGTCGACGGCCGGGTCGGCTTCACCGGCGGCGCCAATCTCGGCGACTCCTGGGTCGGCGACGATCCCGAAACCACCTACCGCGACAACCATTTCATAATCGAAGGACCCGCCGTCGGCCGACTCCAGGCCGCCTTCCTCGACAACTGGCTCCTCTCCACCGGCGGACTCCTGCTCGGCGAAGCCTATTTCCCCGAGCTGGACGACGCCGGCAATCTCGCCCTCCAGACGGTCAACAGCTCGCCCCGCGAAGGCCACAAGCATATCCGCACCCTTCTGCTCCTCGCTTTCTCCGCCGCCCGCGAGCACATCCGAATCTCCACCGCCTTCTTCGCCCCCGACCCAACGATCATGCAGGCCCTGATCGAAGCCCGCGAGCGCGGCGTGGAGATCGATATCATCGCCCCCGGCGAAAAGATCGGCCAGCCTTGGGTGCGACTGGCGGCGATCAGCCGTTGGGGACCGCTCCTCAAGAAAGGCATCCGCATCCACGAATACCAGGACTCCCGCTTTCACGCCAAGCTCTTCATCGTCGACGATCAGTGGGTCTCTTTTGGATCCGCCAATTTCGACAACCGCTCTTTCCGCATCAACGACGAGACCAATGTCAATGTCTTCAACGCGGAGTTCGCCCGCGACATGATCCGGATTTTCAATGACGATCTGTCGCGTTCTTCTGAATACACGCTGGAGGATTGGGAAAACCGCCCCCCCGGCCAACGCCTCCGCGGGCTGCTCGGCAATTTCCTCGGCCCCCAGCTCTGAGAGCCGGGCGCTTCCTTCAGACCGGTCCTTCGTACTCCGCGCACACGGCGGGGTCGGCCTCCCGCTCCCACGCCTCCGCCAGCCACGCCAAGGCCTGCTCCGGCCAAAGCCGCCGCACCGCCCAGACCGCATGGGCCCGGACGAGCGCCGCCCCATCGCACCCGGCCAGACCGGCCAGGATCTCACGCACCGATTCGGGACTGTCCTCCGGCCAAAGATCCGCCACCGCGGGATCGCGCAGGTTGCCCGCCACCACGCAGGCATTGCGCACCAGCCCGGCCCGCTTCGCCCGCTTGACCGGGCTCTTCCGGAAGATTCGTCGGAAGGCTTCATCGTCCAGCCGCAGCAGCGCGGCCAACCGCAGCTCCGCCCACTCCTCCCGCGCCTCCAGCAACACCTGCCGGCCGGCCCGGGCAAACTTGTTCCAGGGGCAGATTTCCAGGCAGAGATCGCAGCCGAAGACATAACCGCCGATGCCCGGCCGCAGCTCCCGGGGGATGATCCCTCGGTTTTCGATCGTATGGTAGGAGATACAGCGACGCGCGTCCACCAATCCCGGCTCCGGGATGGCCGCTGTAGGACAGATCTCGATACAACGCACGCAGCTCCCGCAGAGATGTCCCGTCGCGGGCCGGCCGCCGACTTCGCCGCGCCCGCTCCGCAGCGGCGGATCCGGCTCGAGGTCGAGCCGGGCCAGCATCACCCCCAGCAGCAGCCAGTTGCCGTGCTCCCGGGATATGAGCATCCCGTTTTTGCCCTGCCAACCGAGCCCGCAGGCCGCCGCCAGCCCGCGCTCCAGCAGCGGGCCGGTATCGGTGTACTCACGGTGGTCCTCCGGCCCGAGCCCGGCCAGTGCTTCCAACCTCCGGCCAGCCTCCCGCAGTCCCCGGAGCATAGTGTCGTGATAGTCCGAATACAAGGAATACCGCGCCCAGCGTCCCCGGCCGTCCGGCCGGCCCGCGGCGGGCAGGTAGTTCACCCCCAGGACCACCGCGGTGAGGGCGCCGGGCAGCACCAGGCGCGGGTCGCAGCGCTTCTCCGCCCCGCGCCCCAACCAGGCCATCTCCGCCTGCCAGCCCCGCGCCAGCCAGGTTCGGAAGCGCTCCGCCCCCGCCGCATCCGGCCGCACCTGGCCGAAGCGCACCACATCGAAGCCCAGCCCGGCCAGCTCCGCCCGCAGGCGCTCTTTTAATCCTCCGGCGGCCGCCACAAACGCGCCTCCTCCCGGTAAATCCGGCTGACATGCCGCACGATCTCCGGCAGCCGCCGCTTGTCCGTCAGCACTTGGGTTCCGGCCTGCCGGTAAAAAGCAGCCCGCTCCGCCAGCAGCTCCCGGATCCTCTCCATCGGGTCCGCCACCCGCAGAAGCGGCCGGTTGGTATTGCCGCTGGTGCGCTGCAGGATGACTTCCGGGCTCGCCTCCAGGCACACGACCACGCCGCGCCGCCGCAAGCGCTCCAAGTTTCCAGGCTGCACCGCCAAACCTCCCCCGCAGGCCACCACGCAGCCCGCCGCCGGATGTCCTTCCTCGATGAAGGCCACTTCCAGCTCGCGGAAACGGGTCTCCCCTTCCTTCTCGAAAATCTCCGGAATCGTCCGCCCCGCCGCCCGCTCGATCTGGTGGTCGCTGTCCAGAAAGGTCATTTTCTGCCGCTTCGCCACCAGCCGGCCCACGGTGGTTTTTCCCGTGCCCATAAAGCCGATCAGGTACAGATTCGGCTGGGGCCGGGACCGGCCGCCAGGCGCCGCCGCTTTCATCGGCGCCGCGAAGGCGGGGTTTGACTCGCCCTCCCTCCCTGCCCTATGGCCTGAGTTAATCCAACTTTTTCGAACGGCAAACGCATGTCTTTGTGGGAATATAAAATCCTCTCCAGCCAACAGCTGCAAATCAACTCCCTTACCATCCTCGAGTCCTTCCTCAACCGACTCGGCCGCGACCAATGGGAAATCGTCAGTTGGCAGACTGAGGCGGGCAATCCCCTCAACTTCCAAGGCCTCGCCCGCCGTCCCACTTTCCCTGAGTGGATCCCCGGAGACCCCGTCCGCAAGGCCGCCGCCCAACCCAAACCCACCGAGCCCGCCGCCAAGGACAAGGACAGCCCCCGCCCCGAAGCCGGACAACCACCCCCACCTTCCCCCGATGA
>REEB01000043.1 GCA_007695295.1 Puniceicoccaceae bacterium | reverse complement strand
CTGAAGAGCCGCCGCAGCACCCAGAGGCCGGAACGTGCCTGGACGGAGATCTGGGCACCGGGGATGGTGCCGGCGATATCGCCGCGGATACGGTCGGCCAGTTCGCCGCTGCGAATGGTGCGGTCCTCGGGATTGGGGAGGGCGAGGGTGATGTTGGCGCGGCCGCGCCAGATGGCGGTGGTGACGCTTTCGACCTCGGCTCCGGCGATGGAGGCGAGCACGCGCTGCTCGAGTTCGTCAAGGTAAGAGAGGACAACGGCGATGTTGGTGCCCTCATCCATGCGGAGATTGATGCGAATCTGGTTGGCGTCGGTTTCGGGCGTCAGCTCCACCGGCACGATCCGGGCGAGGAAAACGGCCGCGATGACCAAGGCGGCGGCGCCCCCGAAGACGAACCAGTGTAGTCCGAGCGCACGGGCCACCAGTCTCTGGTAGCGGTTTTCGAAGCGGGCGAATCGCTCTTGGAAACGGTGCGACCGGCGGACCGGGAAACCCACGGTGAGGAAACGGCTGGCCAGCATCGGGACGAGAGTGAGAGCGACCAGCAGGGAGCAGAAGAGCGCGAAGACCACCACCATGGCCAGCTCGAGGAAGAGCACCGCGGTGATCGTCTGCATGAAGACGATGGGCAGAAAAATGACCGTGGTGGTGAGGGTGGAGGCGACGATCGCGCCCGCGACCTGGCGGGCGCCGACGGAGGCGGCGGTGGGGAGGTGGGCCTCGCCGGACTCGCGGCGGCGCACGATGTTTTCGAGGACCACGATGGCATTGTCCACGATGAGACCAATGCCCAGGGCGAGCCCGCCGAAAGTCATCTGGTTGAGGGAGAGATCGCGGAAGTAGAGCAGGCCGAAAGTGGCGATGAGCGAGATCGGGATGGAGAGGGCGATGATGAACGTGGAGGAGCCGTTGCGGAGGAAGAAGTACAGCACCGCGATCGCGAGCAGCCCGCCCCAAACGGCGGCATTGCGGACATTGGCGATCGACTGGCGGATGAAGGTGCTGGTGTCATCGAGGACGCGCATGGAGAGGTCGGAGCGTTCCGCGTCGAGCCGGTCGGCTTCGGCGATGATCGCGCGGGCGACCGCGACGGTGTTGGCGCCGCTCTGTTTGCGGGCCCGCAACTGGATGATCGGGACTTGGTCGACTTCGAAAAGACTGCCGGGATCGATGAAATCGCGCCGTACGGTGGCCACATCGCCGACCCGGACGGGGACGCCATTGACGGTGGTGACAACCACCTCGGCGATTTGCCCGATGGACTCGTAGTCCGCCATGGCGCGTACATAGAGGTCGCGGAGGCCGTCCTTAACGCTGCCGCCGGGAGCGATGGCACCCTCGCGCGAGATGGCGAGGCGGACATCCTCGGCGGTCAGTCCGGCGGCTTGGAGGCGATCGCGGAGCAGGTCGACGCGGATTTCCTGGTAGAGTCCGCCACGCACCTCGAGTGTGCCGACGCCCTCGATCTGCTCGAAACGCCGGAGCAGGTCACGCTCGGCGATGCGGGTAAGCGTCGGCAGATCGTGGACCTCGGAGCTGACCGCGAGGGTGACGATCGGCATGTTGTCCGGGTTGAATTTCCAGAGCCTGGGGCCGTCGACCTCGGGCGGAAGGTTGCCGCGGACCCGGTCGAGCGCATCGCGGACATCATTGGCCGCCTCCGCCATGTCGGTGCCGCGGGCGAAGTCGAGGCCGACCCAGGACCAACCCTCGCCGACGTTGGAGGTGACCCGGGTGAGATTGGGAACGCCGGCGATGGCGTTTTCGATCGGCTGGGTGACGAGCCGCTCCATTTCCTCGGGGCCGACATTGGGGTAGCCGAGGCCGAGCGAAAGGCTAGGCAGCTCGATCTCCGGCAGCAGGTCGACGGGCAGGAAGCGAAAACCCGCCAGGCCGATGGTGAGGATGACAAGGTAGACCATCGCCGTGGCCACGGGCCGGCGGATGGAAAGATCAGGCAGGGAAGCCATGGTGCGGCCGGCCGGGCGGCGTCAGTTGGCGGCCGCGGAGGCGTTGCCGCGCTGTCTTTGGAGGAACTGGCTGAGAACATCCTGGGACTGGAGGCCCTGGAGGGCGATCAACCGGTCCCAGTCGATGGGGCGCACCCGGACGGCCTGGGTTTCCTCGTCGGCGGGCGAAGTGCTGAGCAGATCGTGTCCGGTGGCCACCACCCAGGCGCCGGGCGGCAGACCGGTGACCCCGGCGGTGCGGCGTCCCCGGGCGATGATCCCGACCTCTTGGAAGCGGACCGACGAGCGGTCGTCAATGGATGATTCCGACCCGTCGGAAAGGTGGTCCTGGGATGGATCGGCGGCGACGACGAAGACGCCGAAGGCGCGGCGGCGGGGGATTTCGTGGAGTGCGCTGATCGGTACGAGGGTGGCGGTTTCCGATTCGCCGAAAAAGACATCAACATCGACGTACATGCCGGAGCGCAGGAGACCGTCGGGATTGGCCAGGTCGATGGAGGCCTCGGTGGAAAACGAACCGGCTTCCAAGAAGGGTGAGATCCGGCTGATCCGCGCCTCC
>REEB01000118.1 GCA_007695295.1 Puniceicoccaceae bacterium | reverse complement strand
ACATAGCTTGCTTCATAGCCAGCTGTTCAGTCAAGCTCGCTGGAGCGGTTCTTCCCGTCGTTCCACGTCCCAAAGGTCTAGCTAAGTTGCTCGTATCTGCAAGTTGGTTCCTTGCGGCAACAGTGTATTCCGACGTGGTGTCGTAGTTCAACCAGCCGTTTATCCGGCATTGTTCGCGGGCTGACGGGCCGTTTTCCCCGGCGTTTTCGAGGGTCCCGGAAAAAATTTCATCCGGCGCGGTTTTCCAGCTGACGGCCTGCGCGTCCGGGCTCGCGAAGAGCGAGCCGAGGAAGGCGGCGAGGGTCAGCAGGAGGAGCCGGAGGACGGGATTCATTGGGGATAGAGGTTGGCAAATAAATAAGCCCGGAGCAATCACGGATTGCCCGGGCTTTCGGCGGCTTATGGGGAAGAGCGGCTAAAGATAAAAGGTGATGCGCTCAGGCGTTTTCCTCGTCCTCGGCGTCGTCGAGCTCGGCTTTCAGTTCGTCCAGGGTGGTGTTTTCGAGCTTGGCCGGGTGGGTGGCGGCGTGGATCTCCTTGAGTTTGCGGATCGAGACTTGGGTGTAAATCTGCGTGGTGCTCAATTCGGCGTGGCCGAGCAGTTGTTGGATGAAGCGGATGTCGGCCCCGTTTTCGTGCATGAGCGTGGCGCAGGTGTGCCGAAGGAGATGGCAACTGCCTTTCTTGCCGAGCTCGGCCGCGTCGATGTAGTCGCGCACGAGCTGGGTCAGGCGGTTGGGCGAGAAGGACTCGCCCAGGTGCGAGAGGAACAGCGTGCCGTCGTCGGGCGCTCCGGCCAGGGCCGGGCGGGCGTCGGCGAGGTAGCGCTCGATCCAGCCGATGGCGCGTTCGCCGATCGGGATCATGCGGTCTTTTTTGCCTTTGCCCTGGCGCACCATGAGCGTGCCCCGGTCGGTGTCCAGGTCGTAGAGCTTGAGGCCGATCAGTTCCATCCGGCGCATGCCGGTGGAGTAAAGGGTTTCGAGCATGGCGCGGTCGCGCAGGCCGGTGGGCGTCTTGAGGTCGGGCAGGGTCAGCACCGCCTCGGTCTCGCGGGCGGTGAGGATGTGCTTGGGCAAGCGCTTTTCCAGCCGGGGCAGTTCGAGTTCGCTGGCGGGGTTGTGCAGGATGAGGTTTTGCCGGCACAGCCACTTGAAGAAGGCGCGCACGGGCACCAGGCGCGAGTGCTGGCCGCGGAAGCTCAGCGGCTGGCCGTTTTTCTTGCGGTAGTGGAAGAGCCAGCGCTGGTAGCGCTCCAGCACCGGGCGGGTGATTTCGCGGGGACGGGTGAGCGAGCGCTCCGCGCACCAGACCAGCAGTTCTTTGAGGTAGTGGTCGCGGTTGTGCACGGTGGCTTCCGAGTAGTTGCGCGCCCGGAGCCATTCCAGGTAGCTGTCGATCAGCACCCGGAAGCCGTGCGGGTCGGTCGGGTCGCCGGGGAGCGTCTTGGGTTTGCGGGTTCCTTTGCGCGGCATGGGTAGTCAGTTGGCGGTTATGGCTACGTTACGATTTTCAACCGGTTTTTTTTCGGCCCCTTGTGCGTTTCCCGGGGTTTCGGGTTCGGTCGGGCGGGAAGCGGCTTGGCGAGCGGGATGGGCGGCGTCTGCGGGCTCCGCAACCCCGCCGTTTTGGCCCCGTTTTGGGGGCGTGTTCTTTTCGGTTTGCCCCGCAAACTTGCTTTCAGACCCCGCAAACTGTCCGTCGTAGGCGTGCGTTTTGAGGCCTTCGGCCTCGATCAGGCCGGGCAGGACGGGGCGTCCGGCCTCCGGATCGCCGTCGAAGAGCAGTTCGTATTCGAAGGCGCTGCCGCGCATGCCCCGGCGCGGGAGGATCCATTCGAGGTCTTCGAGCCGGTCGAGATGCACTTTCACCTGGGTGTTGCTCCAGCCGCTCCACTCGCGCACCTGGCGGCGGGTGAAGAGGCACTGGTCGCGGTCGAGGCCTTTTTCGCGGCAGCGCTCCCCCACCATCGTTTTCAAAAGCGTGAGCAGGCGCCGGGTCTGCGGCGGGAGTTCGTCGAGCGAGCGGCCCAGCACTTCGTGGGCGATGCGGTTGGCCGCTTCGATGTCGGCGAGCGTTGCCTCGATGTAGCGCAGGCCGTCGCGCTCTTTGACCGGGCGCTGATACTGGTGCAGCAGGGCGATGGTGCGGATCAGCGTGAGGTATTTGAGGTGGTCGCGGCGGGTGCGGGTGCGGTCGGCCAAAAAGGTCAGCCGGGGCGCATAGGGGTTGACCACCGCCAACGGCTGCAAAAGACGTTGGGCGTTGCGGTGGACGGCAAGGAGCCGCTGCCGCGACACCTTGCGCTTGAGCCCGTCGAAGGTTTCCGCCTCGCGCTGCAGGCGGTGGATGGCCTCTGTTTGCTCGCGCGATTCGTCCACCGTGAGGACCATGCAGCGATTGAGAAGCTCTTCGTCGATGTCGATCGCGGTCGTGGTCAGGAAGATCATGACCGGGCCTTCGACGTGGTATTCCTCGGTTTTCATCCGCCCGTTCTCGTCCTTGCCGGTCGAGGCGATGGTCAACTCGCCTTC
>REEB01000001.1 GCA_007695295.1 Puniceicoccaceae bacterium | reverse complement strand
GCGGGGAACCCCGCGGTCGCGGGGGAGGCGGGGGGATGGGTGGGTAGGATGCTCCCCCTACTCCGGGCTTTGTGTTTCGGTGTCCGTGGGGGGCGGCGGTGGCTCGGGGGGAGGCGGGGGTTTTTGGGGGAGGCGGAGTTTGCGCAGCCAGGCCTTGGTCCCGCGGGTGAAGAGCTTGGTGCCGAGCAGGAGGACGCGGGCGCGGAGGCGCTCGCAGCGCTGCTCGAGGGCGTCGGTCAAGGCGGGCCGGAGGTCGGGGGGCACCCCGCGGATCCCGGAGGGTCGGCCGAGGTGGTCGAGCAGGGTGGTGGCATCGTTGTAGCGGCCGAGGGTTTCCTCCAAGCGGGAGAGGCGCTTGAGCTGGCGGCCGGTTTTGAGGCCGAGATGATCGCGGGCGAGGCGGAGTTGGAAGAGGAGCGTTTTGGTCCACTTGCGCCACTCATGAAAGGCATCGGGGCCGGAGGCGCCGAGGGCGGCCCGGAAGTGGCGGCGGGCCCGGCGGCGGGAGTGGCCCAGGCCCTGGGCGAGCAGCTCGGCGCCATCGTGGGGGAGGGGCTGGTCCTCGAGGGCGGCGACGCTGCGCTCGAGCTGGCGGTAGGCCCGGCGCACGGCCGCCGCGGTGCGGCTTTGGGTGGTGCGGGGAGGCGGCGCGGGCTCGGGCGGCGGATGGCCGAGTCGGGCGAGTTCGCGGCGGAGGAGCTTGCCCATGACGGCCCGGTCGCGGGCGGAGGAAAGCGCGCGGGAGGCGTCCCGCAGGCGAAGATTCTCCATCTCAAAAAACGCCTCCGGAAGCCCGGACCGGACCAGCCGGAGGAGGGCGCGGGTGCGCTTCACACCCACGCGGAGTTGGTGGATCTCCTCATCCAAGTTGTCCTGAGTCCGCTGATATAAGGCACGGCCGAGGCAAAGCCGGATGGCACGGACCAGACGGACCGGGAGGGGAACCTTGATCAGCCTCGCCATCGGGGCGTCAGGGGCCGAGCCGTTGGATATTGACGGCCCCGGCGGGGGCGCGCTGCTGGCTGCGCAGGGCTTGGTAGCCGCGCTCGCCGAGGGCATCGGTGAGAACTTCGCGCGCTTCCTGCTCAAGGGCTTCGATGCGAAGGCTGCGCTCCTCGTCGTCGAGTGCGGGATCTTCGCGGACGGCGGCGAGGGCCTGGTCGTGGGATTCGCGGTAAAAGTGGATTTGGCGGGCGGTTTCGGCGGGCAGGCCGAGCCGGCGGGTGAGCAGGGTGAGGCTTTGGAAGCGGGGATCCTGGGCGAGTTGGTAATCACGGTAGCGCTCCTCGTCGAGCAGCTCGCGGATCTGGCGGTCCATTTCGGCGCGGAGATCGGGATCGGCGATGGGTGCACCGGGGCGGTTTTGCGGGGCGAGTTCCTCGAAGACCTGCCGGATCTGGAAAATCTCGCGAAACTCCTCCTCGGTCGGGGAAAAGGCCTGCAACTCCCAGCGCAGCGCCATGGAGGTGGGGGAGGTGCGCAGGTCCATTTCGAAAAGCTCTTCCGGAGTCAGCACCTCCTGGAGGTCGCGCCGGCGCTGCTGCTCGAGTTCACGGAGTTTTTCGCGGTCCTCGGCGAGCAGCATGCCGCCGGCTTCGGCGTGAATGCGGGCGGTGACGGCGGCGTAGTCCGAAAGGATCTCGCGCACGGCGGAGCGCTTTTCCGCGGGGACGGCGAGGATTTCGGGGGGCTGGAAACCGAAGACAGAGGGAGACTGGCGCTCGCCGAAAGCGGCTTCGAGGAGTTGTTCGCGCTCGGCCTGGAGCCGTTGATAACGGGCGAGGTAATCATGGGAAAAGGCCTCGTCGGGCGAGGGCATTTCCCAATACCTCTGCAGGGAGCGCAGGGCCATGGAGCGGCGGGACAGGTCCGCGATCCGTTGATCGACGGGGTGGGCGACGACCGACTCGATGAGGCGGTCCGGCCAGCCGGCCTCGCGCAGGCGGACCACTTGGCTGCCGGGTGAGAGTTCGCGGAGCTTTTCCCACGAGAGGGGGGCGTCGGTTGTCTCGGCGGCGGGCGCTTGGGCGGCGGCATTGGGGCCGGCGGGCGTGGTGTGGTGGAGAAGGTGCGGATCGGAGGAAGGAGCGGCCGATCGCTGGGCCTCCCACCCGCGGGCGAGATAGAGATTAAATCCCAACGAGACAAGCAGCACGATAACCAGGAAAGCCTTCATAACCGAGGAGCATTCCGCGGATTTTCCGGGGAACTCCCATTACCCTAGCATCGCCCCTGCGGTGGGGAAAGCAGGAAAGGCCAGCCTCCTGATTGACCCGGGAGCAAATCGCGTGAAACGTACCCCTCCCCTTCTGCCGATTCCCCTTCCCATGTCCTCTTCTCCGGTTTTCCCGCCGGGTCGCTCCGCGCATTGCACTTTTTTGGTCGCGGCGTTGGCCCTTGTTTCCATTGGCCTTGTGTCCGCCGCCCGGGCGGACGCACCCAGGATCAACGAAGTTGTCACTGCAAACAGCTATTCGCTGATCGACTCCGACGGCGATCGCGGCGACTGGATCGAGCTGCATCATGCCGGGGACGAGGCCC
>REEB01000111.1 GCA_007695295.1 Puniceicoccaceae bacterium | reverse complement strand
ACGCTTCCGCCTCCCGCCGCGGATGAAATCGCCCCCGACCCGGAGCCCGAGACGGTGCCAATCGCCGGCATCATCGACCGGCTCCGCCAGGGCGGGCTCACGATGGTGTTTCTCGGCGTCCTATCGATCGCCGGTCTCAGCTTTATCCTCGAGCGCTTCGCCACCCTGCGGAGGAAACGGTTTCTTCCCCCCGATCTCGCGGCCGAGGTCGCCAATCGCTGGAAAGCGGAGGACTACAATGGCATCCGCCAAGTCTGCGCCAGCCAACCCAGCACGTTTGCCCGGGTCATCGATGCGCTCGTCCGCCACCGCACCTGCTCCACGCTCGAGTTGTCCGCGCTCGCCTCCGATCTCGCCAGCCGCGAAATGCGCCTCGAACTCCAGCGCTGCTACCCCATCGCCATCATCGCCACCCTCGCCCCGCTCCTCGGCCTGCTCGGCACCGTCATCGGCATGATCGACTCTTTCGAGGTCGTCGCCATCGTCGGCAGCCTCGGCGATGCCTCCCTCTTGGCCGGCGGCATTTCCAAAGCCCTCGTCACCACCGCCGTCGGCCTCGGCCTGGCCATCCCCATGCTCGGGGCCTACCACTTCTTCCGCGCCCGCGCCAGCCAGTACGCCATGGAGCTGGAGACCGAGATCGAGCGCATCATCTCGCTCTGGTTTCTCTCCCAGGCCGAATCCACCCAAGCCTGAGCCGCCATGCGCATCACGCTTCGCGATGAAGAATCCTTCGAGGTGCAGATGGCTCCGCTCATCGACTGCGTTTTCCTCCTCCTGATCTTTTTCCTCGTCGCCACCACGCTTAAACAGATCGACCGCGAGCTTCCCCTCGAACTCCCCGAGGCCGCCGCCGCCATCGACGTCCAGCAACCCGAGGAGTTTCACGTCATCGCCGTCGACGAAACCGGCGCCCTCTACCTCGATGGCGCCCCCATCTCCCTCACCCTCCTCCGCAGCAACCTGCGCGAGCTCGGCCAGGCCAACCCCGAAACCAAAATCCGCCTCGACATCGACCAAAACGCCCACTTCCGGTCCGCCATGGAAGTGATGGACACCCTCCGCTTCGAGGGCTTCAACAATGTCGGCATCAACACCCGGCGCGAACCCAACTGGCCCTAGCAGCCGGTTCTGGATCGGCTCGCTGATCCTGCACGGGCTCCTCCTCGGGCTGCTCTTTTTCGCACCCGTGCGGGAGTTCGTGCTCGACCGCAAGCCCGACACCGAGCCCCAGATCATCCGCCGCGGCGAAGAGCTGGAGGAGGTGGTCGCGGTCATCCGGGAAAACGCCGCCGACCGGCTGCGCGAGCGCGTGCAGTTGCTCGCCGGCGGCCGGGAACGCATGGCCGCCAACTACCGCATCATCAACAACCACCTGCAGCCTTTTCAGGAAGCCCAGTCGCGCAACGCCGCCCTTCGCCTCTCCGTCTATGCCGAGGATCTGCTCCTTTCGCAGGAAGCTGTCACGGCGGCCCTCCGGGTCTATCCCGAAACCCTGCGCGGCGAACCGCTCGTCGATGAAGCCCGTCGCCGCATCGCCCGCATCCTCCGCGCCCAGGACGAGGTCCGCCGCGGCATTTTCCTCCTCCGCGACGGCGAGGAATCCCTGCTCGCGCTCCAGGATGAAGCGGAGGAGCACCAGTTTGCCGCCGGCAACGCCCTCCGCCTTGCCATGGAGGGCTTCGCCCGCATCGAGCGGCTCCGCAACGAAAGCGCCACCCTGCGCGAACGCGCCGCCCGGCAGGCAGCCACCGTCTCCGCACACGAAGCCGCCGCCGCGGAAGCCGCCGCCACTTTCGCCGCCAGTGAAGAGGCCCTCGAAAAGCTCCGGCGCCGCATCGCCGATGGAGCCGCGATCGATAACCCCGACCACCGGGAGCGCGAAGCCCGCCAGCAGCTCGACCAGCACCGCCGCCAATTGGAATCCGCCCAGCGCGACCTCCGCAACCGCGGCAACGAACTCGCCCGCACCCACGAGGATCTCGCCCGCCGCGAGGCGGAAATCGAATCGGCCCGGCAGGACATCGCCCGGCGCGTCAGCGAGGCGCTCGCCGCGCAAACCCGCGCCCACCGCACCCAGGCCGGCGTGCTCGCCAGGCTCGACATCGCGCCCCACCCCGGCCCGGAGGTCCGGCCATGAAACCGGCCCGCCGTCTTTTCGCAGCACTCTGCCTCGGGCTGCTCGGATCCGAGGTCACGCTGGCGGTCGATGACGCCACCCTCCCGGCCGGAACGGTCGTCTTCGAGGACGACCGCCCCGGCGTCGAGGTCGAGGTCCTTCCGCTCGACGGGCTCGACATCGTCGACCTCTACGACGAGGCCGTCGCCCAGCTCGCCCAAGTCTGCGAAGACTACCGCCAGATCCGCGCGCTCCAACTCATGCGGCAGTCCGATCTCCCTTTTCTCGAAGCCTACCGCAACATCGCCTCCGTCATGCCGATCCTCCCCGGGATCGACCGCCAGCGCCTCCGCCGGCCCGTTTACCATCCCGAGGAGGTGCCCCCGCTGCGCCGGGAAATCCGGCGCGTCGAGGCGGAGGTTGAAAACATGATCGCGTTGACGGCCCGGCTGCTCGATGAAATCGAACAGGTGGAAGCCGAAATCGAGCTGCTCGGTCCGCACTTCGAGATCGAGCTGACGCTCGAGCAGATCCTGGCCCGTCGAGACTTTGATCCCGAGGCTGAAATCGATCCCGAAGCCGGCCTGCCCCTGGTACCCCCGGATGCCCTCGCCGCCCTCGAACAACTCGCCCAAGAGGACGGGGCCGATCCCGTGCGCGACCTCACCGCCGCCATGCGCGCCCTCGCCGAAAGTCAACTGGCCGACGACGACGAAGCACCCCCACCTCCCGAAGGCCCCGAGGGCGATGAGGACCCGGCCGGAGCCGGAGCCGAAGGCGATGTGGAGGCCGAAGAAAGCCCCGGCGAACTCGCCGCCACCGCCATCGACACCGCCGAGGAGGACCTGGTGCGGCAGTTGCTCCAATTGCGCGAAACCCGCCGACTCGAACCTTCGGACTACCGCCTCGGCCGCCGCGTGATCCCCGCTGCCGACGGCGCCACTTGGCTCTTTCTCGAAAGCTGGCATACCATCGGACCGTTTCCCAACCCAGGACGCGCCAACCTCAACCGCCGCTTTCCGCCCGAAACCGTCGTCGACCTCGATGCGGTTTACACCGGCAAAAACGGCCGCCCGGTCCGCTGGCGATTCCTCCAAAGCCAGGAGCCACGGGTGATTCCGTATGACGACGAGGAATACGCCATTTACTACGCCTACACCGAAGTCTGGTTCGATGAAGCCCGCGAACTCTGGGTTGCCCTCGGCAGTGACGACAAGGGCGACGTCTGGCTCAACGGCCTGCCCATCTGGATCAGCGACGAACATCTCAAGGGCTGGCAGCCCTTTGAAGGCTTCCGCAAAGTCCGCTTCGAACGCGGCATCAACCGCATCCTCTACCGGGTCGAAAACGGCTGGCGTGAGGTCGCCTTTTCTTTCGGTATCCTGCTTTCAGATACACACTCCGGACCGGTCACGCGTTGATCAAGGGCGGGGTCCGCAAACCTCCGGACCTTGGACCGCCATGTGATCGCATTGCTGGAAACATGAGCCCCCACCGCCGCTGCGTTTGTCTTCGGAGTGCATTCCGGGGCGCGAAGGAGGATCTGTTTCGCCAGGGAGTGAGACGGAGGTTTGAGGCAGAGGGCAACCTGCTGCTTTCCACTGGAACATCCAACCATGGTCGGAGGCACGCGACCCGAAGGTTTCCCACCAAAGTCGGATTGTGAGCCTACGAGGGTTTTGGCAAAATAGAGCCATGCACCTCCCACCAACCATGAAATCGCACCATCCGTTTTTCCACGCTCTCCTGGTCGCGGTCTGCCTGCCCGCAGCCACCCTCGCCCAGGGCAGCCTGACCCCGCCTCCGGGTGAACCCGGACCCACCATGCGCACGCTTCAGCAGATCGAGGCGCGCATTCCAGTGAACACCCTGCCGGGGGCGGAAGATGCCGTCCACGTAATCAGCGAACCCGGCAATTATTACCTTTCCGGAGACATCCAGGGCGAGGCGGGCAAACACGGAATCTCCATCACTACCGGCGATGTCACCATTGACCTCATGGGCTTCACGGTGCGTGGTGTTCCCGGGTCGCTGAATGGTATTCACCGGGTGTGGGTCTTGGTGGGCGAAGACGAACCTCCGCAGTTCGCGGGCATCCATGTTAACAATGGAAAGATTGCCCATTGGGATGGCCATGGTCTGCACCTTGCGTATTGCCGCAATGTCAGCGTCACCGGCATCGATGTTCGCCACTGCAGGAACGCAGGGATCTCCGTCGTAGGCTATAATTCCCGCATCGTGGACTGTGATGTGTCCCATATCGCCGGCTCAGGAATTGTCGTGGGGGATTTCGCCCTGGTCCGCGGCTGCCGCGTCGCCCAGCTTCGGCCCGCCCCTACCCCGCAACCGATCAGCGGCATCCGCCTGGCCTCCGGAAGCGTCGAGAACTGCGTCGTCGCGTCCGTCGATGGCACCGGAGGCTCGGATAACTTGCGCATCGCCGGCATTGAGGTTTTGTATACGGGATCCGTCCGCGACTGTGATGTTAATATGATCACTACCGCGAAAGCACTCAGCGTTGGCATCGCCGCCCTTCACGTCGTCCATTGCAACGTGCGGTGGGTTGCGGCGGTTATCAGTTCCGGGCGTGCCATTGGCATTCAAATCGGAGGAACCGGATCAACCCTGTCCGGTTCCGCCGACTCCTGCCAGGTCCTCCAAGTCATGGGACATGAAGCCTATGGGATCGCCATCGGCCCGGACCCATGGAACAATCGCCTGACCGCCAACGGGCGTGTCCAAAGGTGCTTTGTTCATGAAGTCATGGGCCATGGTGGTCGGGCCATCGGAATCCTCGCCCGCCACGTCGCCGACAGCTCCGTCATCGACGTGAATTCCAGTGGGCCATCAACGGCAGGCCACGGTGACGGAGTCTTAGTCCGCGGCGGCGTGGTTGAGCGCACGTCAGTCCGATCGGTCCGCCAGCATGGCATTTATCTTGATGGTTCCTCGACCGCACGAGACTGCCATGTGCACTTGGCGGCAAACGAAGGAAACAACACCAGCGGGGCCGGAATTCGCGCTGTGAGTCAGGGCAACCGGATCGAAGGCTGCCATGTGTCCAACTCCTACCGAGGGTTCACTGTCGATGGCGGAATCAATCACTTCATTCGCAATATCTCCCGGGCCAATACTCATCACTTCCCCACGGTCGCGGCAACGATCGCTCCAGTCATCACCTCAGTCGGAGCAGCCGACACCGCGACCAATCCCTTGGCCAACATCGCCTACTGAAGTGGAAGTGCGGCCGCCAGCACCCGTATCTGGAGTGCGGATTGCCGACCATCGGAGGTTGTAACCGCGGAACTGCTTACGGTGTCGCTTCCCTGGTTCTGATAAACATCGCCTGACTATCATCAGGCGGCCGCAGCCGCAGCCGGCCCGCCCCGGCCTCCAGCAGCAGGGCGTCAATCGGGTGCCACGTCTTCAAATCATGCGAGTACTCGAAGGCGGGAAGCGCCCGGCCCTGGATGCCGGCAACGCCATCCCCAAACCCCTCACTATAAGTCAGCTCCAAGCTGCCGTCGGGCAGCAGATGGAGCCTCAGACTGCCGCTTGCGACCAATGCAGCCCCGGCTTCGCCGGCCACCGATCCCTGGGTCAGCACCCGCAGGGTGAGGGCGTTGGCGAAGGGAAGGAGTTCGAAGCTGTAGCCTTGGTTGTCGGTGAGTCCTTCGATGGTATCGGGGTCGAAGGTGATGCCGTTGGCGGTGAGGATGTCGAAGGTGGCGTCGGCGGGTTCGTCGAAACCGGCGCGGAGGTCGACCGCGATGACGCCGAGGAGGTTGGCCGCGCTGCCGACGGCGAGGCGGCGGTGGTTGTGCTCGGAGTGGCGCCCGGCGAGGGCGAGTTCGAGGCGGCCGGCGGCGGCGAGCGTAAGGTTGCCGGTCAGGGTGATCCCGGCGGCGGGTGCGGGATCGGGCGCGAGAATGGCGGCCCCCAGGGTCAGGTTGCCGGTGAAGGTGCCCGCGCCCTCGAAACGCCCGGCGGCGAGGTTGAGGTTGGTGGTCGCGGTCACGGTGCCCCCGGCGAGACGAAGGACGCCGGTGGGGGTCTGGCTGAAGAGTGCGCCGGACTCGAAGTGGAGCAAGCCCTCGCGGGCTTCGAGTCGGCCCGCGTTGACGAATTCGATGGTGGAGAGAATGAAGGAGGTGCCCGCGCCGGTGCGGTAAACGAGTCCCTCGTTGTCGAAATGGGCCGTGCCCGCGCCCCCGCGGTCGATGCGCCCGAAGCTGTTGATTTCCCATTCGCCCGTGGCGGTGTTCACGGCGCGGGCGTTGTCCAGGAGGATGAAGCTGCTCCCGAGGAAGAGAATGCCCCGGTTTTCAAAAACGCGCTCACCGCTGACTCGTTTGGAGGTGCCGCTGGGAAGGTTGGAGAGGCAGGTTTCGGCGAGAAGGGTGCGCCCGCTGCCGGTCTGGGTGCCGGCGCTGCTCCAGAGGAAGGTGTCGGTAATGGTGAGGGTGCCGTCGCCGCCGAGGTTGCCCTGAATTTGGGTGAGTGTGGAGAGAGTTTGGTCGACCTCAAACAAGGCCATGCCGCCGCCGAGTTCGACGGTCATGGCCGGGTCGAGGGGATGGCGGAGAATGAGCGTGCCGGAGGTGACCGAGAGGGTGCCCGTGCCGGAGGTTTCGCCGTCGGGGAGTGCCTCGAAGGTGCCGCCGGAGATACGGAAGGTCGCGCCCGGCAAAACCTCGAGAATGCCGGAGTGACTTCCCCCGCCGGGATGAATGAAGACCCCCTCGGCAATGCGCGACGTCCCCGTGTTGGTGAAGTCCAACACGCTGGCCTGGGTGGAGATGCCTGCTCCGGTCTTGGTGAAAATGCCGGCGTTGGTGAACGCATGCGGCCCGGCGGTGCCGTGGATGAAGGCGGCGCTCCCCTGCAATTCCCAGCTCGCGCCGCCGGTGTTTACGATGGCGACCGTGTTCTCAAGGCTCGGATGGCCGAGTTGCAGGTTGCCGCTTTGGACAACCGAGCCCCGGTTCTCAAGGACGCGGGTGTTGGCGAGTTGGACAAAGCTGGGCCCGATCGCCGTGGTCGATCCGAGAGCAAGGATCGTGCGCCCGCTGCCGCCCATTTGGCCGCCCGTCCACTGGAGGGACTGCGCGACGGTCAGGGTGCCGCCTCCGGTGACCACGCCGCCGCTGATGCGGAGCTGCGGGATGGTCAAGGGATGGTCCATCCGCATCGTGCCGCCGGTGGCGGCGAGGACACCCTCACCGGAGAAGTCGACATCCTCCCGCCAAATGGTGGTCCCGCTGAAGCCGAGTTCCGCCCCGGCGGCGATCCCGACCGATCCGCCCAAGGTGGCGGGACCGGGCCAATTGAGCGCGCCGCCTTCGATGCGCAGGGTGCCGCGGTTTTCGAGGGCGAGTTGGGCGGTGTTGAAATTGGACGTCCCCACGCCCGTCTTCACGAGTGTGCCTTCGTTGAGGAAGGTGTAGCTGCCGTTGCGGAAGACGGTGAATCTGGCCTGTCCGACGAGTGTCCACTCACCCGTAGCGGTGTTTTCGATACGGGCCGTTGTGCCCCCGTCGGATCCGAGACGCAAACCGCCCGTTGTGACGATTTGATCCACCCTCCCGCGATTCTCAAAGACCACCGTGCCGCCAAGAATGCCGGTGGCCAGGGTGGCCGCAGCGTCTTCGCCAACGATGATGCGCCCCAAACCCTCGACAAGTGTGCTGCTGGCCCAGTCGAGCACCTCCGTCACCGTGAGGGTTCCATCCGTGCGGAACGAACCGGCCACGAGATGGAATTTGGGCACGCTCAGGTCTGTTTCGGCGATCAGCTCCCCTCCCCCGAAACCGGATCGTCCGACACTGAAGACACCTTCGCCGGAAATAGTGGAGCCGTCGAGCAGGCGCACCGGGCCGCCGGTGGCGGCAAAAACCGCGTTCACCCCGGTGAAGATTTCCCCTTCGATATCCGCAGAACTGAAGACGTGCAAGGTGCCTTCCTCCACGCGGATGCTGCCGGAGCTGTGCAAGGAAACGGGGGCGATGAGCGTTGATGTCCCCGCACCCGTTTTGAGGAAGGTTCCTTCGTTGATGAAACGCAGGGTGCCCGTATTCGAAAACTGGGAGAACCCGCCCGTGCCCGCGAAGGTCCACTCCGCGCCGGCCGCATTCTCCACCCCGACCTCGCCCGTCGTGACGCCATCGCCGAGATTCATGATGTGGCTCTGGACGAGGCTGCCGCGGTTTTCGATGGTGCGGGTCTGGCCGAGGCGTTTCGTGCCGCTGCCGCCGATGGTTGAAACGGACGTATCCGAAAGAACGATACGGCCGGAACCGAGCAGGTTGCCGCCGGTCCAGGTAAAGCTCTCGTTAACGGTCACGCTGCCCGTTCCCGTGAGGGTGCCGCCGGTGAAATCATAGCGGTGGAGCACGGAGTGCTGCGCCAATGTCAAAACGCCCGCCGTCTGGCGCAGGAGCGGGAACGAGTCCTCTGCACCGACGTGCAGACTCGTGAGGGTTGCGTTGCCACTGAGCGTAACCGTGTAGGTGCCCGGAAGGTCGATGACCGCACGATCCGACCCGACGGGCACACGCGCGGGCAGCCAATTGTTCGGGTCGGTGAAGTTGCCTCCGGCGGGATTGATCCAGGCGACAACTTCGCTCGGGATCACCGTGACGAAGACGGTCGCCGCCCGACCATTCTGAAAACCGTCCGCGGGGGTGTAGGTGAAACTGTCCTCCCCAATAAACCCAGGATCGGGCGTGTAGGTGAAAATGCCGTCGCCTTCATAAACGACCGTTCCATGCGCTGGCTGGGTGAAGGCCGCGACCACGATGGGGTCGCCCTCCGGATCGACGTCATTCGCCAGGACATTGCCGGTGCTCGAAGCGAAGCCCTCCGTAACGCTGAGGAAGTCATCGACGCCCCGGGGCGGCCGGTTGGGCGTGGGCAAGCCGCCTTCCCACTCCACCTCGATCTCGGTCAGAACCCAGTTGCCGTTCGATGCCCGACCCGGCCCGCCGAGCGGGAGCGAAGGGTCCTTCAAAAGTTCCACGCGGAATCCGGTCACCACGCCATTGATGCCAATCTTCCGCACGTTGTGGATGGTCGTGACGGGCATCGCACCACCGACAAGGATGGAGCCGTCTTCAAGCACCTCGAAGGTTTCACCGCCGGTGCCCGTTACCTCAAGAACATCGAGGACCGTCCAATTGGCCGTGACATCGCCGCCATTGGCGAGACCGTTGGCATAAGTCGAACGGTCGTCAGTCGTCGCAGACAAGCGGAAGCGCCCAAGCGAGGTGAAGCCATGGGTCTGATGAAGGGTGAAGGTAAAGCGCGTATTCGTGTTTGACGACAGGTCGTCGCGCGACTCGAAAACGGCTGTCAGCGGGGGCTGGCCGCCACCGACAAAGCCGCCCCAGCCGCCACTTCCCGTCTTGATGCCGTTGATCGCGTGGCCCACCGGCCAGCCGCTTTGCGAGCCATCGGCGGTGGCGTTTTGCAGAACGATCCCGGTTGGAGGGGGTATAAACACAATCGGTTCTCCGATTGCATCCAATTCTTCGATACGCGGCCCGGAGAAAGCGCTTGCACCGAATTGGTCGAATTCGGCGCGGAACTGCCGGCCAATGAAGGGCGCGGGGAGCAGACCGGTGAAGCGGAGGAAGGGATCGGGGAAATACGGGTTGGCAGCCACGGTCTGCGTGGCTAGGAGGGTGAACTCTTCGTCCGAAGCGTTCCGTCCATAGAGCCGCAGAGCGGTAATGCCGCGCGCGCCGTCGCCTGGTTCATCGGCGGCGAAAAGGTTGAAGCCTTCGAGCCAGACCGGGCCGTCCGTTTCCCATTCCACGAAGTGAGTGAAACCCGCCGGGCGGCCATCGGCGAAGATCGTATTGGCGGGTTCGATACCGCCGGTGCCGCCGAAGAGGTTCTCGATGAAGGAATCGGCCCGCACCCCGCTGTGGGCGGTGACGGTTGCGCCCTGCGAAACATCCCAGAGGTCATCGCTTGTCGGCGACGGAGTCGGCTCGCGCATGAGGCGCAAGGCGGCCGGCTCGGAATCGAGGAGGCCGTCGTTGACGACAAAGACCAGCTCAACCAGGCTGCCGGCGGCGGGGTCGGGCACGTAAACCACGCGCCGCCGGGAGTCCGTTACCACCGTATCGGGTTCGATGATTTCGTCACCGGCCGCCCCGGAGGCGAACTGGAAAAGCCGACCGGTCGCGGGCGGCACGAGGACGCGCGCGGTGAGGGCCTGGCCGTCGGCGTCGAACCCTTCGAGGATGAAAAGGTTCTGGCCGGTGCGGACGATCTCGATCTGCTTGACCGGCGCAAAGGGCGCGTCGGATAGGACCCACTGCGGGGCGGTCGCTTCGGAGCTGCCGAGGGTGGCCCGAAGGCTGCCGGGCACGAGATTGGCGGTGGTGGCGCCGACACCTTCGGCGAAGGCCCAATAGGCCGCGAGGTCCGGCGTGTCGCCACCAACGATGAGCCTGCGGTTGGCCTCGATCTCCGCGGCCGTGAGGGCTCGCCGCCAGAGGCGCACTTCGTCGATAACGCCGCGGAAGTGGCCTCGACCGTCGGGCGTGGCTCCGCCGACCGCGCCGATACGGATGGGGAAGCCGTCGCCCGTGGGGGCAACCGAAGCGGTCGCCCCGGCTTCAATCCCGTCAACGTAGAAGCGCCGGTGGGTCCCGTCGAAAACGAGGGCGATATGGGACCATTCGTTGAGCGGCGGCCCGGCCGTTGCGTTCACCGCCGAGCTGAAATTGAACCAGCTTTGGAGGACACCCGTGGAGCTGCTGAGGCCGAGCGTCGCGCGCCAATCGCCTTGCCCGAAAATGACCGGGAAGCTGACGTTATTGAAGGACTCCGGCTTGACCCATGCCTCGACGGTCCAACCAGGCATCGTGCTCACGTCAACGGCGGGTGTGAGGGCGGCTTCGACGAAGTCGTTGACCCCGTCGAAGCGGAGCGCGTGGCGCTTCAGCGGAGCCGCAAGATTGCCGGCGACGGGACGCGTGTTGTCGCCGACGAGGAGTTCGACGGCAAAAGTGGCGCGCGCCCCCCAACGGTCGACGAGGTCATAGGTGAAAGCAACGGTTCCGGTGACGCCCGGATCGGGCGTGAGGAGGAAGCCTTCGGCATCGACGACAAGGGTGGCGTTGGCCGGATCGGAGATGCTGGCGAAATCGAGCCCGAAGGAATCACCGTCGGGATCGGTCGCACCGCCGAGAATGACGGCCCAGGTGCGGTTGAGCGCTTCGCCGGCGTCGAGGGCGAAAAAGCGGTCGGTGTGGACGGGCGGACGGTTGGGCTCGTCGGGGAACGGATCGAGGATGTCGGGAATGCCGTCGCCATCGGAGTCGCCGCTGCCGGGTTTGCCCTCGGCGCCGGAGAGAACGATGGAGAGTATCTCCAATGGCGTGAGGGCACGGTCGTAGAGGGCGAGATCGTCGATAACGCCGTTGAAGCGCCGGGGAAAGCCCGTCCCGTGGAAGGCTGCGAGATTGGCCCCGAGGGCCCATGAAAGGGAGCTGTATTGACGGGCGGTCGCGTCGGACCGCTGCCCTTGGAGGACGCCATCGACGTAAAGGCGGAAGGCGGTGCCATCGTAGGTGAACGCGACATGGTAATCGGCGCCGGTCGGAAACACGTCTGTGGATACAATGAGATTTGAAAGCCCTCCGGTAAGGGCGGTGAAGCGACCATCCTGCCGCCAGAAGATAGCGTAGCCATAGGATTGATCGCGGAATTTTCCGACGATCTGGTTCCCGAAACCATCCTCGTTCGTCCCCGGACCCTCCGGCCGCACCCAGGCTTCCATGGTGAAGCGCTGCAGGCGCAGGCGGGGATCGTCATCGACTTCGACAAAGCCGCCCGCGCCGAGGCGCAGCCCTTCGTCGTGCAGGGCGGGCACAAAGGCGACGGCGTTGGACCGGGCGGCGTCAAAGAAGCGGGCTTCGTCGGTGAGGTCGCCGTCGAATCGCCACCAGGCGACGAGACCCTGCGGAATGAGGACGCCTGGCACGTTCGGATCGAGCGGGTCGGGGTCGATGCCGTCGGGGTAGCCGTCGCCGTCGGTGTCGGGATCAAGCGGATCGGTGGCGAAGACGCGCCCGTCGAGTTCGAGCGAAGCCAGCTCGGCGATGTGGGCGGCGGGGAGGGCGGCGCGGTGCACGGCGACTTCGTCGAGGCGGCCCTTGAAGCCGAAGCCAGGACCGGTCGCAATCCCGGCGCCGTTGCCGATGGCGGCGTCGATGGTGCTCGGAATGAGCGCGCCGGTGGCCGGTGTCGTGGCGACTTCACTACCGTCAACATAAAGCCGCAGGGCCGCGCCGTCGTAAACGGCGGCCAGGTGGACCCATTCGGCGGCAGGCACGGGATCGGGCGCGAGCACGGCGATGCCGCCGGGATGGTCGGTGGTGACAATCTGGATACGGGGACGCCCGTTGACGAGCGCGAGGCGGTAACCGCCGACGGGGCTGGGGGTGGGGTTGAACTTGTCGAAAACAATCTGGGCGTTTTCCGCGTTGCCCGGCTGCGCGGGATCGTCCTGGTTCACCCAGGCCTCGATGGTGAGGGCCTCGCCGGTGAGGCGGAGCGCGCCCGTGCCGGAGTTGGAAAGGCGGACGCGCCCCTCCCCGCCGTCGAAGGCAAAGGCCCGGCCGCGAGCGCCCTCACCGAAACCGACGGCGCCGTTTTCGATGATGCCGGGGAAACTCCGGAAAACATCGGCGGTCGAATCCTCCCCGCGCCACCAGCCGACGGCGAAGTATTTGCCCCAGACTTCGGCGCCGTCGGGGATGCCGTCGCCATCGGTGTCGGGGTTGCCCGGATCGGTCCCGAGGAGGCGCTCCTCGCCGTTGGTAAGGCCGTCGCCGTCAAAGTCGTCCTCATCAAGGTCGGCGACAAAGGGATTCATGCCCCGGTCGACTTCGAAGCCGTTGGACCAGCCGTCGCCATCGTCGTCGGCGTCGCGTGGGCGCACATTGAGGACGATGGGCGGGTGGAAGTAATCTGCGAAAACGAAGCCGCGGATGCCCTTGATCCGGAAGACGGCCTCCTCGGCGTCCACGGGCAGGCTCAGGGAAAGCTCGCGGCCGCCGCCGATGGCCGTGGCATTGGTGAAGGGTCCGTCGTTGAAAGCGAACTCCCAATGGTCGGCCCCGGTGCCGCTCTCGAAGAGGAGGACGGCGCGGATGGTCTGCCCGGAGACGATGGGATCGCCTGGAGCCGGAGTGAGCGCGAGGAAGGCGGCGGTGGTGAATTCCAACCGCATCCCTTCGGCGGGCAAGGGTTCGCCGTCGAAGCCGAGGAGGGCGTTGCCGGCCGCGTCGGTGATCGCCGGCGAAACGACGAGCGCGTAGGTCCGACCCGGCGAGAGCGGTGTGGACGGGGTGATGCGTATGAGCTGGGAAATGGAGCCCGCCACGCTGAGGTCGAAGGCCACTTCCTCCTCGTTGTCATCCTCAAGGCGGTAGTTTTCCACCGCCCGCATGGAGGGCGAGGTCGTTTCGCCGTAGTCGAGTTCCCAGAGTTCCCAGAGGGAGTTGTTGGTGCTGTCCGGTTCGGGCGTGACCGCGACAATTTGTGGCGGAATGAGGTCGGGCACGGTGAAGGCGCGGGAGGTCGAAGCGGTGTTGCCGGCGGCGTCGGTGGCGTTGACGGTGGCGGTGAAGCTGCCGCCCAAGGGGATCATTTCCGCAAGGTCGAACGCGAAAGTGGCGCGCGCGTTCTGGTTGGGCGTGCCGGTGGCGGTGAGGGTCGCGGTGCCGGTGGCGAGACCGGAGAGGACAACCTCGAGATCGGCCGCCCCGCTGTTGTCCCGCCAATCCACTTCAAGGGTGAACGGACCTGGGAAGACGATGGCATTGGCGGCGGGCGCCGCGACCGCCACAACCGGCGGCGTGCCGTCGCTCACTTCGAGATCAAAGCTTTGCTCGCCGGTGGAAACGCCGCTGTTGTCGGTGGCGGAGGCGAGGATGCGCACGAAGGTGCCGGGCACGGCCGTCGGAAACACACTGCCCTGCACAAAGAGAGGATCGCCCGTGCTCACGCGCAGGGGAACGGAGGCCGCGCCCACTGCGGCGGCGCGCAGGTCGGCGACCCCGCCGTCGTCCTCAGCCTCGACGCGCACCGCGAAAAGAGCGCCGCTCGGCACCGGGCCGGTGAGCGGGTTGAGGCGGGTGAACGTGAGCACGGGAGGCAGATTGGGCTGCACCCCAACGGTCAGCTCGGCCACCTCACCCTCGTTGCCGAAACGGTCGATGGCGATGGCGCGGAGGGTGATGGTGCCGTCCGCCGGAAACGTGTAGGGGATTTCCAATACATCCGGTGCGGTCGTGCCGATGACGGCGAAGTTGGCCGAGAAGCGCACGCGCGCGCCGGGATCGGGCGCGGCGAGAACGACCTCCAGCGTGACGGCTCCGTCCGCCACCGGCGGGGCATCGTCCTTGATGCGCAGTTGCGCGATCGCCGGCCCGATGGTGTCGAGGGTGGCGAAGGTGGTAGTGAAGGGCTGGTCCTCGGCGAAATTGCCCGCAAGGTCGGCGACGTTGCCCACCGTCGCGGTGATGGAGGCGTTGACGGGCAGATCAAGGGTGGGAACAAAGGTGAGGACGAGGGCGTTGACCCCGAGGGTGACGGTGCCCGGTATCGGTCCGGCCGGGCCGGTCACGGTGATGGTGGCGTCGGGGCGGATGGGTTCGTCGAAGCTCAGGCGGATGACGGCGCGCGGATCGACCTGTTCGGCCCCGTCGGCGGGGGTGAACGAAAGCAGGACGGGCGGGCGCTGGTCGCGCGTTTTGAAGGTCGCGGTGAAGGTGCCCGCGAGAATGCGGCCAACAAGGTCGCGCGGACCGCGGTTCGTCACCAGGCCGACGGCGTTCACGAGGTCACCTTCGACGGCGACAATCTGGTAGGTGGTTTCGCTCTCAAGCGGCTCGGTGGGAGTGATGCGGACGAGCCGGGGAACATCATCCTCATCCGGAGCGAGCAGTTCAACGGTGGCGGGCACGACCGCGCCCCCGCCGCCCACACGGCGCACAAAGACCCCCGTGGGGTTAACGGTGGCAGCGTCCAGTTCCTCGCTGAAGAGCACCTCAATGGGGGCGTCGACATCAACCGTGTCGTCGGAGTTTTCCGGAACGGTGGAAACGACGAAGGGCGGTGTTTCGTCGAGGATGATGTCGCCGAGGTCGATGATCTCCCCGTTCTTCGCGACCGCACCGGGGAAGAAATTGAAGCCACCTGTATCCAAATTTACAAGACGCAGCAGCCACGCCCCCTGCGGCACGGGGGAGAGCGAGAAGCGGCCCTCGGCGTCGGCGAAGCGCAGGATGACCCCCTCCACGCCGCTCGGGGCGGCGAACTCAACGGACACGGAGGCCCCCTCGGCGTGGGTGGTGCCGTCCTCATTGAAGACCCGCCCGGTGATCGTGCCGGTCGCGGTGAGGAGGAGGTTGCGTTCGACCGTCCCCCCGGCGACCACCGTGGCGACGGTTTCAGAGGCGGCGAGGCCGAGGCGGCGGGCGGTCAGCTCGACGGGCAAACCGGGCGGCAGGTTGTCGAAGGAGAAGACGCCGTCCGCGCCGACAACGGCCGATTCAGAGAAATTTGATGCCGGATCGTTGGTGTTCGCACTGGTGGGATTGGCCGATCCCGCCCGGGCCACCCTGAGCGTGACCTCGGCCCCCGCAGCAGGGGTGACCCCGTCGGCTTCAAGGACCCGGCCCGCCAGCGATCCGGTGCCGCGCAGGACAAGGGTGGCCTCGACGAGACCGCCCCGCTCAGAGACATTGAGGGGCAAAAAGCCGGAGCGGTTGCGGGATTGGCCGGGATTGAGGGAAACGGCGATGGCGATGTTGGGGAGGAGCGGAAGGTTGGTGAGAAGCGCCTGCCCGTCGAGGTCGGTATCCTGCGGACTTGTGTAGAGGAGCAGGACGCGCGCATTGGTCGCCGGTGTCACGCCATCGGATTCAAACACCTGGATGCGCGCGTCGGCGCGCCCCGCGAGGGCGATGTCGAATGGCAGCTCGGCCACGCCGGGAGGCAGGAAGCCGGTGGCGTTGCCCCCCTCACCCGAATAGTTGCCGTTCGGCAAGGTCCCGGCTACCGTCATGCTGAAGCCACCCGCGGGCACCCCGGCGATGCTGTAGGAACCGTCCGGGCCGCTGGTAACGGTGAAACTCTTGGTGAGGGCAAAGTTGTCGTCGACCGTGAGTTCGACCCGCGCGTTGGGCACGGTGCCGGTGCCGGTGGTGTTGAGAACGAGGCCGCGCACGACGCCGAGGGAGGTCTCCGTGATGGTGACATTGCGGGTCTCATTGACGATGGTCAGGGCCACGGGGGTGTTGCCACCCCGACCGGTGACCGGATTGACGGCGGTGAGCAGATGCGTGCCCAGCGGCACGTCGGTGAAGGAGAAACGCCCGTCGGCACCGGTCGGCGCGAAGGCAATTGAACCGAGGCGGACGTTGGCGAAGGGCACCGGCGTGACGCCGTCGGCTTCGACGAAGGTGCCGGTGAGATTGGCGGTGGCGGCGAGGGTGACGGTGGTGCCGGCGGTGACGCCGCGCGTGACCGTGACACCCGCCATCCCGGCCACGCGGGACAGGCCGATGGTGGCGGCGGCGGAGACGCCGTAGGGACCCTCGAAGAGGTTGTTGATCACGACCCGGCCATCCGCGCCGGTGACCCCGGAAGCGGCTTCGTTTGGATACTGTCCTCCCTTTACGGATACATCGGCCCCGGCCACGGGGGTGCCGTCGGCGCGGCGCACGAACACATCAATGTTGCCCCGCCCGAGAAGGGTGAGGCCGACAAAATTGTCCTGGGAGGCCTGCACGTAGACAGAACCACGCACCCGCCCGCCGGTTTCCGGATCAAAGGCCGTGACGGTATAGGTGGTGTTGCCCCGGAGAGAAAAGAGCGTGGCACCCGTGCTGAAGCGACCTTCTTCGTCGGTGCGGACGATTCGCGGGTCGTCTTGGTTAGCGGCAATGGCCACCTCGATATCGGCCCCGGCGGGCTGGCCGTTGGGGAGGAAAACCTGGCCAGTGAGGCTGCCGTTGATCTCCTGCACGGGCGGAAAGCGCAGGACCACATCCGAAACATCAGGATCAAACGGCGTCGTGCGGCCCGAGGTGGAAATGACAACGGGGAAAAACGGGCTCGCCGCCTGCAGGCCCCAGTCACCCACAAAGGCGTTGCCGTTGAACTCAAAAGTCCCGAGGGCGGGATCGCTGTTGCGCTCGGCACGGATGCCGAAGACGGGATCGCCAATCCCGTCCGGAGCGATGCCGGTGAGGCGCACGCGCGCGCCAATGGGCACGCCCTGACTGTTTTCCACCCGGCCGGAAATGACGGAGCGATCCAAATATTTGATGTCGGCCGGCTGGGCGTCGCCGTCGAAGCGCAGTTGCACACCCTTGATGAAACCCCACTCGCCCGGATTGAAGGGCGGTCCACCGCCCTCCAATTCACGGACGCTGCGGCTGGCAAGGACGGAGGCGGCCGCACCAAGAGCGGCCTGGACTTCCGCCAGAGTCCCGCTCTCGCCGATCTCTCTGATCGCGCTGGTATCAATGAGCGGTGTCGTCGGCGGCGAGGGTGCGCTCAGCGTGTAGCCACCACCGACGGGTCCGGTGAGGGCAAGGCCGGTAAACTCGTAACGCCCGTTCGCATCGGCCGTCACCCAGAGGAACACGCCCGAGCCATCGCCGGCGGGAAAGGGAATGGCCACATTTACGAAGGGAACCGGCTGGTTGTTGGCATCGCGCACGAATCCAAAGATCCTGCCCTCGGTGCCGAAGCGAAGGGTGACGAAATTGCTCCCGTCCTGGATCGTGAACCGGTCGGAGGCCACCCGCGTACCCTGGCGGCGCGGATCGGGGTGGGTTTCGTCACCCGCATACCCCGTGCTGATGACCCGGCCCGAGCCCGTGGGCACGCCGGGCAGGGTGAAACGACCGAACTCATCGGTCACTACCAGGCGGTCGCCCCCGCCCACGGTTGCGCCGGGCACGGGATCGCCGTTGGCAAACTGCACCACGCCTTCCACGACCGCGCGGGTCTGCAAAACGATGTTGGCGGTGACGGTGGCACCCGGTGCGGCGGCAATCGGACCGCGCAGGCCTGTGCGGCGGCCGTCCACCGAAAAGCCGATCGCGGACCCGGGAAGGGTCGTGGGCACGCGGCGGATCGTCCAGAAGCCGCCTTCGTTGGTCATCGTCTGCCCGAGAATGATTGTCCCCGACTCCACCACATAGACCGGAGCACCCGCCACCGGGGTGCCGTCGGCTTCGGTCAACCTCCCCTGCCAGTCGGCGAACTGCACGGGCGTGGCCCCAAGTTCGATGCGCAGGTTCGCGACCTCGCCATTTTCCGAGAGAATCCCGGAAACCGTGCGGGTGAGCCCTTCGGGCGTGAGGACTTGGAGGGAAAACGGCCCCAGCGGCACCCCGTAAAAAGCGAAGCGTCCGCTGCCGTCGGTGAGGATGCCGCGCCCGAGTTCGCGTGAGTTTGGATCGGGAAAGAGATTGGCGGCGGCCCCCGGGACGGACGTATCGCCGTCCGCCAGCACCACTTGGCCCACGACGGTGCCGCGCCCGCGGAACCGCAGGGCGTAAACAGACTCGCTGCCATAGCGGTTGGCGAAAGCCTGATCGTTGACGACGGCGCGGTCCAGCCCCTCGGCCTTGGCGACGGCGTTGCCGACGGTGTCCGCGACCAGTTCGCTCAAGAGGATGTTGCGGTTCCCCGGGAGTTCGGCGAGATCGGCGAGTCTCCGGGGATCAACCTGGCCCTGCAGCGAGGCTTCGAGAATGAGCCGGATGGCTTCCTCCGAAAGGTCGGTCGTTTCAGTCGCGGAAATCGAATACGGAATGTCGCCCAACACGAAATCAAAGGCGAACGCACCCGTCTCATCCGTCCGCACCTGCGCCATGCGGCGGATCCAGGGAAAACATTCCGTAAGGCCCGCTTTATCGTCGTAAGTCAGCGTCACCGGGACATTGACGGCGAAAGACCCGTCCGCGCGGATGACCCGCCCGCGCACCGTAACGCCTTCGAAAAGCCGTGTCGTAACCGGTATCGGCGGGCTGGATACGGTGTTGCCCCGCACGTCCGCAACCGATCCGGAGACGGTGAGGACGGGATCGTTGAGCATGCTGAAGGGATGCTTGAAGGAAAGCAGCGCCAACCGCCCGCCCGGCTGCATCTGCACAAAGGCCCCCTCCGACCCAGTGTTGAGGCGATAGGCCGACGGCACATTGACCGTTTCCTGCGTCATCGGCTTGCTGAAGAGGATGGCGAGGATGTTGGCGTAATTCTCGACAACAACCAATTCACCCAGATCATTCTCTGTTAGCGGATTGTAGCAGGAGATGTGCACTGGCGGGCGGGCAACGAGGATCTCCGGATCCTGATAGGCGAACAGAATCTCTGGCGGCAGTTCGGTGAAGTCGGAGGCTATGGCGGCCAAAGTCTGTATCGGGGCGGCATCACAGGTGGCATGAATGGCCAGCGATTCGGAGCCGCCCGTGGCGTCGAAGCGCAGGCAGGCCCCGGCGGGCAAATCGCTGACGGTCCAGACCAGTCCGCGTCCCGTGCCATCCGCGCGCACGCACCGCACGCTGACTTCGGCGGAGCCTGTGAGCGCTTCCTCAACGCGCCAGATGACCACGCCATCGGTCGCCGCGACGAGCCACGAGCCGCGGGTGCCGCTATAAACAAAGGATTTTTCGATGGCGCTGGTGAAACGGTCCACGGAGAGATTGTCTCTCGTCATGGAGGGTTGGATACTATCACGGTCCGAAGCGGCATAGAGCCAGTTCTCACCGCGCCCGGCGAGGTCCGGTCCGCGGGCGGCCAGTCGGGTCGAGGCATCGCGTTCGAGGGCATCGGCCTCCTCCAGCGAGAGGAGGATGGCCTCGCGCCATTCGCGGCCCGCGTTGGTCGTGCGCATGATCTGGTCCCAGCCCGTGTCGAACTCGCGCCCGCCCTGCCAGTCGAGGGCGAGGTCGGGGAGAACGCGCTCGAGCGGATCGCCGTAGCGCACGCGCTGCGCCGCTTCGAGCAGGCGCATGAGCATGGCACCGTGGGCGCTGTAAGTGACATTTTCGTCTTCGTCCACTTCGCGGCGGGCTTCAAGGAAGGACTTGCTCACGCGCCGCACGCCCGACGGGAGCTGCCCGGCGGTATTGGAGCTGAGGGCCTGGCCGATGACCCGCTGAGCCGCCGCCAACACGCGCGGGGGCAGGAACTCAACGAAATCGGGCAGGAGAATGGTGTCCGGGGAAAGGGCCACCCCGCGCTCGTCCACCCCCGCGCGCAGGCGGAAGCGGCCGACCAAGCTGTCGTCGCTCGTGGTCAGGTTGGAGAAACTGATCGCGCCCGTCCGCTGGCTGCGGATGCGGAAGGTGGCGGTCTTTGTTTCGCCGGGCTCGATGTTGCCCAGCTCAACGCGGGTCTCCGACTCGAGGATGCCGCCGCTGATGTTGTTCGCGTTCAGCTCCACGCTGACAAGGTTGGCGATGGTGCCGCCGGTGTTGAGAATGGTGACTGTGGCCTCGTAGGGCTCGCCCGCGCGCACCGTGCGGGGATGCACAAAGGCCATGGAAAAGCGCGGATTGCGCACGAGGACCGAGCCGGCGGCCCGGCCGGAAACCTCCACGGGTCCGGCGGCGAGGCCGTCGAGGATGGCCCGTAGTTGCAATTCCATGACATGGAGGCCCTCCTGGAGACCCTCGACAAGAAACTCGGCCTGTCCGGTCTGACCGGGGTTGAGGCGCGGAATGTCGTCGGCGGTGCCGAGGATGCCATCCGGCCCGGGCCGCACAATGCGCTGGATGGGCTCGATGATTCGGTCCGGGCCGACGCGGGCGAAGCGCAGCGGATCGTCTCCGGGGTTTTCAAAAGTGCCCGCCACGCGATCCGGACCAAGGGGCAGGATCAACTCGGCCGTGATGTCGCGCACGCTCAGCCCGCTGCCCGCCGGAGCCCCGTTCTCCGTGAAAATCATGACGCTGAAAAACTGGTTGAGGAAACCAATGTTGCCCGGAATGACCATGAGAGCCGGAATCGGCGGAATGGAAAGGGCGAGGTTGCGGCCACTGTCGGCCGACCCTTCTTCCAGATTCAGGCCCTTGATCTGAAACTGCGGAAAGATCACCTCCAGCTCAGGCGGCAGGACAACGCTCGCGGAAAGGTCGTTGTTGATGCGCTGGACTTCGACCAGTCGTTGCTCAAGCTCCGCCGCCGGAATGATCTCCGTGGTCTGGCGGTATCTCGGCGTGACCACCGGCAGGCTCACCGGGTAGGTGATGCCATCAAGGACAAAGCCCACCTCGAACTCAATCGCGCGGAAATTCTGTTCGTCGATATAGATGCCCCGCTGCTCGATCTCCTCCACGCTGAGCGGACGCGACGTAACGCGCGAAATGAGGATTTCATCGAAGACGCGCACGGGTACGGTGGAGGGATTGCCCTCCAGCAGCACCGCCCCGGTGGCCGGGTCGATCAGGCGGATGCCATCAAGCGAATAGTCCCCCACCAGGCTCAGCGGCGGGAGCAGCAGCGGCGCATTGGGCGCCGCCACCAGACGCCGCGCCGGAAACGAAGGACCCCGCAGCGTCGCCTCAACAAAGGCCCCCGGCGGCAGATCCCCCGCCACCGTCGTGAGGACCGATCCCGCAATCCCCTTCGGAACCGCCACCGCCGCCGGCGACACCCCCAATTGCTGCCCCACGACCCGGTAATCGAGGGTGGTGAGGGGCTGGGCCGTACCCATCACACCGCTGAACAGCAAAAGCAGAAGACCAACCACCTGGGCAGGAATGCGCGACCCATCGGGGTGCCGACCATCCGGGCTGAACTGCCTTGCTATCTTCAGTGGTTTCATGGGCCGAATGGATTCACCACGACAGGAGCGTTTGCCAGGGGGAAGTGTTCGATAGCCGGATAAAATGCAGCGATACTTCCATCAAGAGATTGGTTCGTATCGTCGGGCAGTTTTGCCAGCGAAAGTGACCTGAGGAAGCGTGTATTCAATTCATGCGTGAATTCTGATTTAATAAAATCCAACGGCTGAAGATCAGGAGAACCGAACTGATCGGCAACAAGGTCGCCTCCGTGCAGCCGCTCGATTTGATTGGTGTTTCCAGCCAAGGCCTGTTCGAAAAGCTCGTTGTGAATGTAGATCCGATGAGTCTCAGTATTGGCCCGACCTGGGTTGAAACCATGATCCTCTTTTTCACTAGACGACCTGTCCGGCAGGTAGACACGGTTGTCGAAAGTGCCTCCGAGGACTAGGAGTAGTGGTTTGCCAAGCCGTTCTTCCGCCTGCTCGGGCGGAATGAACTCGACCCCATACTGCAGAAGTCGATCGCGCAAAAGAAGGGGATCGTTGATTTCGAGCAGAATCCGCAGACCATCCCAGGCATGCGGGACAAACAGGCGCTGAAGCCGGAGGCCAAAGCCATCTTCCAGCGAATCAGCGGCTTTGCGCAAAGCGCTCATCAAAACGGCCTCCTCCGCAGTTGGTTCGCGCACGTGTCGGTCTTGGTAGTAGTCCCCCAGGCTGGCGGCCATGGTCAGCACCGCCGGCTCCGAAACGCCAGGAATGGTGGCGCTGATTTCCAACGTTCGGGGAACGTCGCCGAAGAACTCACCGTTGAGCACGTAAACAAGCGTGTTCGGACGGGTGGGATGCCTGGTGTCCGGAGGCAGGTTTATGGTTGCATCCGGGATTTCCTCGCCCGCGGGACCGACGACGCGAAAAACCATCACGTGATCATTGGCGGCAAAGGGATCATCGGGATCCAGCAGTTCGATGGTCGGAATGATTTGGAAATCCCGAAAATCCGGTCCGCGGTGAATGGGCAGGCTGAGAAAGTAGGACCGTAGTTCAATCAAGTCATCGTACGGGTTGCGGTTGAACTCGTTGGGGATGCCGGTCACCACAATTTCAAAGTCGCGCTCAGAGCGATCGGTGACCCCACGCCGGTATTTGAACAAACCGCGCCGGGATTGCTCCAGGCAGAGGCCCCGTTTTCGGTTCGGCAGCACCAGCGGCCGGTCGGTCGCAAGCAACTGGATCTCATCGCACAGGGACACCATGGTCTCGCCCTCCGACTCGTTGATGAGAAAGGCGAGACTGAGCGGCCCGATATCCCGGCTGGCGTTGTTCATCAGGTTGACAATGAAGCCCCAGCTCGCCTCATGCTCGGGCTCGGCGACGAGTCCATGCATGGCCAGGCGCCCCGGACGGGATTGGCCAACCGGCGACTGGAACCCGTGCTGGATGGCGCTCGCATTGGTGGAGCGGGCGGCGGCTTGGGCGAGCGCCCCAAGGTCGCCCACGCCGTGGAGGAGCTGGAGGAATTCAAGATAATCATCCTCAGCATCGCGCTGGACTTTGTTAATCAGGGAAAAGCACTTCTGCAGGAAGCGGTCGACGCCGCCGGGTCGGTGCCGGATGCGCTCAAAGGCGCCGGGGTCGCCCGATTTGGCGCCAAGGATGTCGGCGAAGTCTTGCGCCGTCAGCGCGGCTCCGCCGATCCCGTGCCGGGAAAAGAGATCAATGCGTTCCCGCGCCCGCGCTTCGATGAAGTGCTCGAAGCTGCGGTACCTGCGATCGTGAAAAACCTGTGGGGTGACCGCAAGAACGGCATTGGCGGCCGCCGAATCGCGCATCAACACACCAAGGGCGGTGCGGATGGCGGCCTTGCCGGCCTTTTTCATCATCTTGTCGTCATGAGCGGTGGTGAAGTCGCTGAAGACGAGCGGAGGGCTTGCGGGATCGAAAACCCGCCTCACCCGCAGGTGGGCGCTTTCGGTGAGGAGAGCGAATTCTTGGTAAAGCGCCCATTCATAAGCCTCTTGGCGGAGCAGCTCCCTGCGTTGTTGGAGCTGGCTGTGGACCAGGGTCCGGTAGGCCATGTCGTCAAGATCGCCATTGATGGCGGGATAGGTGGACGGCGAGGGCTGTATTGGCGGAACAAACACGCCCTCGAGCAGCCACTTCAACAATAACAGAGATCGCCCCATGCCGGCATCGCCGAGCGGGTCGTCGCCGAAAGGCGGTGGTTTTTCCAGCGACATGACGGCAATGTCGAAGTGGTCGAGACGGAAGGGGAAAAACGACACGTCGCTGAGGACCTCTTCGCGAACCTCCGGATCGAGCTTCACCTGCTGGGTGAGGGCGTAGGCGATGATGGAAGCAGGCGTCTGCGGGTGGTGAAACGGCCCCTGGCCGGGACCTTCTTGAAACGGATCGAAGTCACGGCGGACGAGGAGGCGTCCGGGTTGATCGGTGGTGGTGAAGGCGCCGCCGTAGCCGCTCCATTGGGCGACCGGGCGCATCGGTTCGAAGAGGTTTCCGATGAAGTCCCGCGGCAGATCATAGCCCCACCAGGTAACCTCGGCCAGATAGGCTTCATAGATTGCGGCGGTGGAACCGGTGGGGGCCGGACCGAGGCTGATCGGGCCCGAGTCCGGGCTTTCGGCATAGCCGTGGGGGGCGCGAAAGTACCAGTCGCCGGTCATCATCTCCGGGGTGTGGGCATGGCCGGTGAATGTTTCCTCATCCAGCAGTTCGGGAGGATTCATCCAGACCGGGAAGAAGAGCTCGTAGTCATGGTCGCTTTTGCCCTTCACGTAGGCGGAGTTGTTGATCCGGTCGTCGCCCTTCCAAATCACGGCCCCGGTGCCCTGCTCGAGAACACGCAGGTCCTCCGTGGAGAGGGCGAATCGCGTGACCAGGTTCGAGCTGGCGTTGGCCGGTGCATCCGGCAGTTCGGCAAAGGAAAACTCGAAGACACTTCGCACGGAATCACGCACCCGGCCGGCTGCTTCCGCCTGGGGACTGCGGTCTTTGACCGCGGAGCTGGCCACACTGTTGATCACGGCCGAGCCGGTGGAGGTGAGACCCAGAACCGCCTCTGCCTGCGAAGAAACAACGGTGGCGTGCGCCGTGGGACGCTCCATGAGGCGAAAAATGCGGCTGGGGAAAGAGGCGTGGTTGACGGGGTCAAACGGGCCTTCATCGATGAAGGTCGGCCGATGGGTCCCGCCGGCATTGGCGATGCCGGCGCCAGCGCCGGAGATCGGCTCTTGGTCGATGCGAACCATCTCAAGATGGTAGTTGCCCAGGGTGGGCTCGAAAAACTGGTCGGGGGCATACTGCCCGAGACCGCATCCCGGCAGGATCGAAGCGGAATCGGCGATGGGATCGGTCAGGTGGGCGAGTTGTTCTTCGGCCAGCCCCAGAAAGGATTCCCACTCGATGGTAAGATTGATTTCGTCGCCTTCGTCGTGGCGGGAGGCCAGGGCCACACAGCGTTGGTTGCCCTGTCCGTCGTAGAACTCGACCAAGAAGCGGACTTCCTCCCCGGCTGCAAAAAGGCGCACCCGACTCCGCTGGGGTTTCGTGCCGCGGACCAGCTGGCGGTAGAGGTCGATCTGCACGCGGTTCTCTCCGAAGGTGTTGGCAGCTCCCCCGTCGTTGCTGAAAAAGAACGAACCGTCGTCCTCCTGACCCAAAACCAGCCGCTGATCGTGGAAAGCGCGGATGAGATCCTCGTCATCTCTTACCCCGAAGGCGATGATCCGCACCATTTCCAGCCCTGCGGCCGGCGTTCGATCGTAGGCGGAAGAACCACCGTCACCCGAATTGACGGTTGAGAAAACCGGATCCGCCCCAGAGGGACCGGCATTGGCGTCGTGCACCCGGAGGGTGCGGCTGGCCGTGCCGGTGGCCCCAAAGTCATCGGTCACTTCGACACTGATTTCATACTCGCCCGGCACCGCAAAGTTGTGGCGCAGGAAGGGCGTGAGGGTGGTGAGGGTGCGGCCGCGGTCGCCGGTGTCCCAGACATAATGGTGGGTGTCGTCCACCGCGGGATCCCTAGGATCGACCCGGATGAGGAAGGTCTGGCCGGCCAGAACGGGCTCGTTGATGAGGATGACCGGATCCGGTGGCTGGTTGAACACCCGGATGTGGTGGCTCGTCAGGCCTCCGGTTCCGCCCTTCCCGGTCAGGGCATGCTCCCCGGGAAAGCGACCGACCAAAGTGACCACATAGTCGCCGTTTTTCGGATACGCAAAGGTGACCTCGGGACCGGAGCGGAGGCGGCCGTCTCCGAGATCCCAAACATACTCAGGCTCACCGATCAATCCCTCGGGGCGGTGGTCGATGGATGCCGAGAGCGTGATCGGAAGACCCTCCCCGGCGTCGGCCGGACCATTGACAACCAAGCGGGGCAGATCGGCGTCGTTGAAGAGTCCATCGAGAATCTGCGCCACCCAGCGCTTGGTGGTGGGATTCACGAGGACGCCCACATGATCGACCCGTTTGTTGGCCTTGGAGGAGGTGTCCTCCGCCATGACAGGAATCAGCCTCATCCGGGGCGGGTTCAGATCGAATCGACCCTCCGCGCCTTTACCCCGCGTGGCGAGAAGCAGGGGCACGGTGCCGTCACCGGCGCCCCTGATCACGTCAAAGTCCATCTTTATCCGCCAGGCTTCCTGGGAAACCGGGAAAGACCCCGGATCCTCCGGCACGAGCACCCCACCCCCGCGTACGGTGTTGGGCCGAGTAAATTGGGCCGGGGGCAGGTTTAGCGATACATTCCAGGATTCTTCCTCGGGGAGCTGCTCCAACCTGGGTGTCAGATTGATCCGTTGAATCGTATTCGGAAGGGTCTGGACGCCGACGATCTGGAAAAGCCGTGTGCCGCGCTCGTCGAAGGACCAGTCGCCTTGGTTGTCGCCCGGAATGCCGTGGGTGTGGAACGGTTGGTTGAAAAGCTTGATCGATTTCGGTTGCTCCTCCGCCTCCACGCCTTCCAACCAACTTCGGTCTATGAAGTCCCGGTAAGCGCCGTAATTGAGCGGACCAAAGGCGATGGTGTCGCCATTGAGGTCCAACCCTCGCTGCCAGAGCGGCCGGAAACCGAGTTCAAAGGCCGCCCATGAAGGCATCAACTGGTCGAGACCGGGCATGTGCCGGGTGATGAGAGAACCCAGTCCGAGAGGCGGTTTGACAATGAGGTTGAGCTTCAGGTCGTCCAGATTCCCCGTGCGCTTGCTGAAAACAGCCTTCGTCGCTCCGGCGAAGGGAGAGGCGACGGTGACGAGGGTTCCCACCTTTCCGGGATAATCCATGGTGACGCGCCGGGCCACCAGCCCTCCCATGCTGTGGGCAATAATATCGACGGCCTCGGCGTCCGGATGCAGCGAAAGAATGAAATCGATATAGTCTGCGAGTTCGCGGGCGGCATCGGCATTGTCTTTGCGCCAGTCGTAGGCGAAGGGAAATAGGGTTGGAAGGACCCGCCGTGCCATCACTTCCCTCCACTCCGACGAAGGCGAGAATTCAGCGGTTTCCGCATCGACGAAGGGGAATGTGGCCTCGCGCATGTGCCGGTAGTTGTGGAGGCGATACCCCATGTCGCCGACGAGAAACTCGAGCATCGAGCCCGCCATGTCGGCGCCTCGGAATGGAGACAGAAAGTGGTTCAACGAGTCCGGGATGAAGGTTACCACCCGCGAGGCTGAAATATCCTCCCCGATCCCCGGCGCCGGATTGCTATTCTGATCCATGGTAAGCTTGACCACATCGGTATTCAAAGCATCGGTCAGATCCACCCAGCGGAGCTCGCCCTCCTCGTTTTCCAGCAGGCTCCCCATGATGCCGGGAACGAAAACGAGCGGGTTGCGGCTTCGGCCTATCTCCATATAGGCGTTGGCCCCGGGAGCAAGGGATCGCTCCAGCTCGACATCCACGAAACTCGCCGCGAACTGGATCAGGGCCATTGGCGTGGGATTTGAGAAAAACAGCGACGCGCCGCGGACGACTTGGCGCATGATCGACCCCACCTCCATCTTGAGGCTCAGCTCGAAAAACGCCTCCTCGTCCTGCCGGGCGGCAAAGGGTTTCACGAGCAAATCGTCCGGCAACATGGGCGAAAGTCCCACCCACAGGCCGCCGGCGGCCGCAACGTAGCGCCGGTCGAGCCCGCTCTGCAGGGCACTGAAATCCGCCGGTCGCAAATCCTGCCCCAGAATGACGACCGGACCGGCCAGATAGCGGTTGAAAAGCGGGTGGGTGGGGTCGTCACTCAGCCGGCGGGCCTCCAGACCGGTCGGATAGGATGGCTTGCCGGCGGCAACAAAGCGCTCGTAGATTTCATCCACGCCGAGTTCCGCAAGGGACTCGACAGCGCTCGACAAGCCTTCCGTGATGTTGAGATTCTTGAATACATTGAAGGCCGTCAGCGCGATATAGCGGGCGGTGATTTCCTCATTTCCCAGAAAGGTGGGGACGGCGTTGCGGGGCGTGGGCAGGACGGGGCGACCGGCGCGGTCCACGGCGGCGAGGGCGAGTTCAAGGGTCGGGCCGGATACGCCGGGGGCGGCGATTTCAATGTAGAAGTTCTGCTCTGGATCGACGGCATCGAGAACGGTGTCGCCGCCGAAGAGGCGGCCGGTGGTCACGGTCCGGGCGGCCGAGAGCAGGGAGACCGTCTTTTCTTCGACGGTAAGGCCGGCGCCAACCTGACCGGCCCGCAAGGCCTCGATCGCGAAAGGCGGGCGTTCGAAGGTGATGAAGCGGAACCGGGGGGCGTCGATGGAGCCTTTCAACGGCGTGGCGTTGGCGCTGAAGGCGAGGCCGCTGTCCTCCGCGACAAAAGAGCGCTGGCCCCCGCCGCTCAAACCCCGCATCCGTTTGATAATGGCGTTGGTGAAGCCACTGCCATCGGGATTCACTTCGAGAAGACGGCGCGGGTCGAGCAGGACGATGCCTTTATTGGAGGTGGATAGGGCGACGATCCCGTCGGCTCGGCGGATCATTGTGTTGAGGCTGCCGAACAGGGGCGGAAACCGTGCCTCTCCGACCAGGACCGGGTTGGCGGGATCGGTGATATCAACGACAAAGAGGGGGGTGCCGGAACCGTCCGCCCGCGCCACCGCGCCCGCGAGGGCGAAGTCGCCGAAGAGGGGAACCCCGTTGACCAGAAGCTCGGTGCCGGGAAGAAAGAGCATGCGCTTGGGCTCGGCGGGCAGGCTCACCCGCGCGAATTCGTCGTCGAGGATCGCTCCGCCCCCCAACCGCATCATGAGACCATGGCCGGTCGGCCCGGAATAAACCGCGCCAAGCAGCCCGAAGTCGGAGCTGAAGTCAAAATCCCGGAAGCGCTCGGCCGAATTCTCCGGCAACCATGAGAACTCGAGCCCGAAGAGCTGGCCGTCCCGGTTGGACGGCAGCGGAGCGATGTCGCCGGGATCGGCAAAATGGCCGTTGTTGTTCAGATCGACGCCCAGGCGGCCATCGGGCGGCAGAAGGTCCTTTACTTCGTTGCGCCGCTCCTGTTGGAGCTTCATGCCGATATAAAAGGCATTGAAATTGACCAGACTCACCGGGGTGCCGTCACCGGCGATTTCTTTAAAAGCGAAATAAGGCGGATCCCACTTGGCCTTGGCGATGGTGGAAATGTCGAGGGCGATGGGCCGGGGTGCGTCGAAAACGGCGGTGAGCTTTCCGTCCTGACCAACCTGATACAATCCCAATCGCTTGATGTCGGTCGGTCCGCCGGAAAAGGTTGCCACGTATGAAGCGGGCGGACGGACGGATCCGTCAAACTCACGAAGTGGATACGATGGAATCGCCACGAGATCGGAGATTCGTTGGGGGACCGGAATGGTCTGGATGAGATGAAGCTCTCCCTTCGCATCGAGCCGGAAGGCTTGCAGTTCCCCGGCGAATCCACTCTTGCGGTCGATCACATAGACATAGCTTCCAAGCAGGACCACGCCACCGCCGTTTCCCACATCGGGACCGTTCATGGTCAGTTCGCGGGCGGCGGCGAACTCGATGCTGTAGGACTCGCTCGCGGCCAAACCCGGTGCGAGAGGCAGCCGCCCCACCACATCGGGTGCGAACTCGATCGTGAGCCGCTGCGACAACGTATTCCTGACGAAATAATGAAGCGTAATCTCGCGAAAATCCGCGCTCGGGAGAACGTCCGTAAGGACGAAGTCGCCGGTCGGACCGAGGCGGATCCAATCGAGGTTGACCAGACGTTCGAGGGGCAGCGCTTCGTTGAAGCGGAAGCGAATCGGGGTGCCCATCGTCTGCCCCGTGGCACCGTGCGGCGGCCAAACGGTCGTGATGGTTTTCACCCGCTCGGATTCACCAGTTGCCGGATCACCAAAGATCACCGAATGATAAGTGGTGGCGAGGTTTCCGGCGGCATCGGTGGCAATGATCGAGAACACCGCCGTGCCCCGCTCCACCGCCCGCACCCGGTAGCGCGCGCGCACCAGCCGCAGCGAGGGCTGGTTTTCATCGATCAACTCAGGCGGGAGGAGGAGATCGGTGCTCAAGGGACGACCGTCGGCGAGACTGTAAAATCCGGCCCGCGCAATGCCGACGGTTTCCATCCAAAGGTCGTCGACCGCATCGATGATGAGAATGCCGCCATCGTCCGGCCCGGTGCCGCTGCCCATCCTCGGCGGATTCTGGGTCACACTGATGAGCGGCGCGGCCGTATCCTCGATGTCGAGACCGACCGGAGCGGGACGCCGGAAGACCAGGGTTGCACTGCCCAATGCCGATCCCGCCGGGATGGCTCCGCTGGCCGCCCGCTGGAAGGGGAAGCGCGGATGGGTCGCCACCAGACGGCGGTTGAACGAGGTGGCGAGGACAAAGGCAAAGCGGCCCTCGGGATCGCTGCTGGCGAAGACCTCTCCCCGGCGGAAAAGTCCGGGAGTGCTTGTATTGACCGCTCCCAATCCCACCTCAAGGCGTACAAAAGCGCCGCCCAAAGGCCGGGCATTACCGCTCTCGATCGATTCGCCCTCGGCCAGACTGATCACTTTGCCTGCCACTTTTTGCCCGGCCACCGGTGCGATCATGATGCCCAGGAGAAAGGCCCCCATCTGGCTACCCACGCTGATACCCGTATCCCCCGCCGCCAGTGCGATATTGAATGAGTCCTGAAATCCGGTTTGGCTGCGGAAGGCGTTCAATTGCCGGAGGAGCAGTCCGATGAACGGTGGCGAACTGGTGACTAGGCGGTCTCCCTGTTCGTCGGAGACAAAAGCCATCGAGTCGATCACCTCGAAGGAAATCACCCCGTCCACTTCCACAGGCAGGGCGAGGGCGAAGGCCGCATTTTCGGGATCCACATCAGATGGAAAATCAGCACGGCTGATCCTGAAGACCACGTCCGCCGCCACCGTCAGCGGGTCTCCCTGCTCGAAGTAACGCAGCCCGGCGAGGACAAGCCCCCCGTCCGCCGGTTCCACATCATTGAGGAGAGCAAGGGTTTCAGTGCGATTGACTGGCTCAACTCTGAAAACCGTCCGGGAGGGCACCGCCTCCGGCTGCACGATCACCTGCACCGGGAGTCCCTCACTCTCAGCCTCAAGGATGCCGCCGGCGCGGTAGAGGCCGATGCGTCCGTCGTCGAAGTGCTGGCGGGTGGCGGGGATGGTGACGCGGGTTTCGTTGGCGTTTACAAAAACCGCGCTGACGAAGTCGCCCTCGTCGGCGTTGATAAAGGTGGCGAAAGAGCCATCGGGCCGGGACAGGACGGTGGCGGTCTCGCCGGTGGTCTCGTTGACGAGGATCACCGCCACTTCCGGATCGGCCGTACCCGGACCGCCGGTGGCGATGACGTGGCTGCTGCCCGCGCCTGCTTCGTATCCAACGAGCTGCGACAAGACAGCCTCGGGCACGTTTTCCGCGCCGGGCTCGAAGATGACCAGTTCCGCCCCGATCCCGCGTACGGAGGGCGCGCGGGTGCGGAAGGTGAATTCGAGGTCGCCCTCGATGGGCAGGCCGCCGCGGTCGCGGATGTCCGGGCCCAAGCGGATGACATAATCCGTCGCCGCCGAGAGGGGGTTGGTCGGCAAAAAGGTCGCCACGGTGGCGGCGGCATTGAGACCAAGACTGCCGGGAACGAGGAAGTCGTCAGCCACGACCGCAAGTTCGAAGGCGGCGGGACCGAAGCTCGCCGGGTCGATCGGCTCGCTGAAGGTGATGAGGATGGGGGCGACGGGGTTGACGTTGACGGCTCCATGGACCGGCGTGGTCGCGATCACCCGCGGGCCGGTCGGCACGACTTGGATGTCCACCTCGGCGACATCGTCATGGGAGAGCAGTTCAAATCCGGCCGTGCCGCGATTGGCGTTTGGGTCGAAACCTTCGGCAACTCCGGTGCCGGCGGGGGCCAGCGTGACAAAGGTCCCACCCGCCCGGGTCAGGCTCGTCCAGGGCTGGCCGACGATGCCCGCGGCGAAGGCTTCCGCCGGAATTTCGTCGAGTCCGCGCACGACGCCCGTCACCAGACCGGGGCGGGTCTCCACCTCAATCAGGACGTAGCGACCGCCACCCATGACCCCGGGAAGCCGGAAGCCCACCGCTGGCTCGATGCTTCGGGCTTTACCCGATGAATCACTACGCAGGCGGAGCACCGGCTCCAGCCCCTGGCGGCCGACGAACGAAACCAGCCGGGCAAGTATAAACTCCCGGTCGGCCGGCAATCCGTCGAAGGTCACCTCCAAGTCCTGCTGCGACCGCGGCGCATCCAATTGAAAGGCTCTCCACGTCGCGAGGCCGCCCAGCAGCGCCGAAAATCCCAGTGGATCAAGCGCCCTAAGCTCACCCACGGTGCGCTGGACGAAGGCGTCGGCGGGCACCACCAGAGTCAGCCCTTCAATCGCCAACTGGCCGCCGGCCGGATCGATCACCACCCCGCCAAAAGCGGCCGCATCGAGAATGGTCGCGAGAATCCGCACTTCCACCAGATCGGAGGAGGCGATTAAAAGCGTCGGCCGGAGGGGAAACTCCGCCAGCAGGCGGTTTGGCAGGGCCTCGAGCGGCTCCCGGTAGGCGAAGAATGTCGTGTCATAGTCGGGGGTGCGCAGCGAGCCGCCGCTTACGAAGTGGTACCGTTCGGTGAGATCAGCCCGCAGGAGGCGACCGCTCGCCATCGGCCCGTCGCCCTCTAGATATAATCTGCCCCGGGTCGTGACCACCGCCGGATCGCTGCTCGCCGTCGCTTGCGCGGGATCAAAGTAACCCTCGGCCACCAGGTTTCCGCCACTGCCCGGATCACCGCCGCCCAAGAGTTCGCCCGCTTCCGGAATCGGCGGAGCCGTCGGCCCCTCGTCCGCCACCACCAATGCCATCCAGCCCGTCGCCTCCAGGCGCGAAACCGGCAGCGCCCCCACCTCCGGCAGATCCACGACCCGCCAGGCCGGCGCCGCGGGTTCAAAAACCACTGCCGCAACCTGCTCGGTAATCCGCGGCACCCGACCGGGCCGCCAGTCCACCACGCCGCTTTCCAGCAGGTCCCCCGGAAGCGAAATGTGAAACGCCGCCAATGGACTCCAGCCCAAGGGCAGCGGCAGCGGGAGGGTCTGCCCGCCAAGCGAAGTCAGCCGGGCGGGACCGGGCTGGGAGACCGCACCTTCGGGAAGGGTGATGGTGGCGGCCTCAGCGTTGCCGCCGAGCACCGCACCCGCAAGCGGACTGACCGGGATCGTCTTCGCCGCCTCGCGGGCCAGCCAGGGAGAGGCCACCAACACCACCGCACGGTCCTCGAAGGCAAATTCCCTCCAGACCGGCAGGTACCCCTCGCGGGTGAATTTCCACTCTGCCGGACCGGGTGTGCCTTCATCCACGAAAAACCCGGTGGCGTCGGAGAACCCGGGCAAATCCCCGGACGCGCGCAGCCGCTCGATCCGCACTCCCGGCAGCGGCTGCCCCACCCCATCCAAGGTCCGCACCCGTGCCAAGGCATAGGCCCCGGGCGGCAGAATCAGCACCGCCCGACGCACTTCATCGCTCGCTCCTTTCGGATCGGTGACCCGCAGACGCACCAGGTAAACCCCGGGGTTGGCATAGACATGCAGGGGCGAAACTTCCGTGCTGGTGGCGCCGTCGCCAAAATCCCAGAAATAGCTCAGCTCCCCGCCATCGGGATCGATCGAGCCCGCCGCATCAAATCCCAGGCTCTCCCCGGAAACCTCCACTTCCGGGATCGACGCAATCGCGACCGGATCCCGGTTGTAGAGCCCGTAGGCCTCCAGCGAATACGCTACTGAGACGCCCGCGGACCGGGCAAAGACAAAGCCCGCGTCGAGGAGTGCCCCGGGCGATAATCCGCCCGGGGCGAGGACGCTCCAGTCAAGATAATGCGCGTCGTAAGGTCCGCGGCCCGGCCCTTCCTCCGCGTCAACCACAGTCACCGCCCCGGTCTCGCCGGCAAAGCGGACCACCAGATGCAGGGGGGGCTCGATGAGGCGGTCGCCGTCGTTGATCAATCGCACTTGGACCGTCGTATCCACCATGCCGGTACCACGGTTTAAGGTGGAGGAGGTGCCGGTGGCGGTCAGGCTGACCCGATCCGCCAGCGGCAGGAGATCGGCGGAGGCGAGCACCGCAGCCGCAAGGCTCCCGAGGGCAAAAAGGAGGTGACGGAGGGCTTTCATGATTTGATGTGCCGCCAGCCGAGGCAAACGAGAGCAATCAACCCGACCCATCCTCCGACCAAGGCCGGCTCGGGAATGAGAACCACATAATCGAGCAGCACCCGGCTGTCATCCGGGAGAGCATTCAGGTCCACCAGGTCGAAGACCGCAAAGACGGTTGCGGCCTCGGGGAGAACAAACTCGACCGTATACCGGCTGAACCCAGCCAGCACCGGACTCGCGACCACTTCCCCCCGCAGCACCCGCGGCCCGGCCGCATCCAGATCGAGCAGATCCAGAAACCCGGCGAAACCCGTGAACCCGACCGGATCGAAAGCCGCCGCCTCGGGGGCGAAGTAAAGAGAGGCAAAAAACGTATCCTTGGCCCGACCGGAAGGCTCGGCCGTAGATAAAAGGTTCTGGAAGTCGAAGGAGAAGGTGAAGGCTCCCGCACCCACCTCAACGCCTTGGAAGAGAAGGGTCCGGGTGGCTGCGGCATCGGTGAGCAAGGCCTGATCACTGATGGACAAGACCGCTCCATGCGTGGCCCAGTGGTCCAGCCCTTGAGTGAATTGCCCATTGAGAAGGAGATTCTCTCCCTCCGCCAGGGCGGTCGAACTCAGCCCGAGAAGACCCAGATGAAGAATCCAGAGCCGCGCGCACACCCCGACAGGGTTTGCGCGGTGAACCCGCGGAAAGGGGAAAGCGAAGGCGAGCACGTTGGTGAGGGAGGAGTCAGGATGGATGGGCTGCACTTACTCCTTCCCGGAAAAGGCGGGCGGGTTTCGAAAAATTCCGGCCTTTCTTCCCGGGGGACGCATGAGACCATCCGGGAGTGGCACCAAAACACGATTGCCACTGCCGGCCCGGCATCGCTTCCAACACCCGCCGCCAGCGGCCGCCATGCGGCCGCTGGCAATCCGTTTCGCTTGTTTGAACAAATCACCTTTTGATACGGCCGCCGGGCTGTTGCCCGCTGGACCAAGCGTGCTCTGGCCTGAAAGATTAGAGTCCTGCTTCGCTAAGCAGCTTGTCCGCACTCCCACGGAACCGCGGCTTCAGGCATCCCCCGTGAAATTACTTCACTGCCTCGTTGCCGCACCTCCGCCCGCCTCGCGTGGGCTTTCCGATCGTGCGGGCCGGTCGCTCAGCCGAGTGGCCACGACCTATACGATCCCCCGTTTTTTCCGGGCAGCCTCCGCCACCCCCCAACCATGACCCGTTCTCCGACCCTGCCGCTGCTGTTTGCCTGCGCGTGCCTGGCCCTTCTTGTCGCGCCAGCCTCCGCCAACACCACCATCTACGGTGCCAACATGGAGGTCCAGCCGGGCTTTCCCCACGACCAGACGTTTGTCCCCGGACAGCTTCTCTACCGCCAAGTGGGCCTCGGCCGAATCACCAACATCATCTACCACAACGGCTGGATCTATACGAACAACTTCGGCGACCAACGCCGCACCTGGCGCTTCACCGATCCGACCAACCCCGCCTCGCTGCAGATCGTCAACACCACCGGATCGATGTGGACCGACCACGGCACCCACGGGCACCGCAAGGTCGGCCGCTGGGCCGGCGGGGTTTTCATGAACATCCTCGCCGTCGCCCCGGGGCAGAACATCCACTCGGGCTCGGAGATGCCGTTCAACTACGTGCACACCACCCCCACCCCCGGCGGAGGTTCGCACAATCTCTACTACCCCTGGAAACTCCCCTTCAACTGGGTCCAGTACGGCGGCGGCTCCGGGCGGGGCCACATCTGGCGTGCCAACGAACACCTCGCCGACTTCAACTCCCTCGCCGATCACGGCGTCGCCGGCACCGCCCTGCTCGTCGGCGACCTGCTCCTGATGGCCTCGGACGGCTCCAGCCAGGGCGTGCTCGCCTACGACATCGGGCCGATCTTCGACGGACAGCCGCCGCGGCTCCTCGACGGCCTCATCGGCCCCATCGGCGGCTACCTCGCCGGCATCTGGGAGCACTACATCATCCTTTCCGGCCCCGACCTCAACCGCAACCTCATGCATGTGGTCGACTTCCAGGATCCAACCAATCTCCGGCTCGTCACCACCATCAACCTTGCCGGCACCCCGGCCCTCAACGCCGGCACCAATGTGCCCTACGTGCAGACGCAGGATCAATACGTCTTCACCCGCCGCCACAAAATCGACATGGAGATCCTCATCGCCGCCCAGGATCCGGAAAGTGGATACACCGAGGCGGATGCCATTGTGCTGGAGTTCGACGAGGTCGGCAACAACCGCCCCCCCGGCAGCGTGCCCGGCCGGCTCGACATCAGCCAATTCACCCTTCCGATCGGCAACCTCATGCTCACCGGCAGCTATTCGTTTTCGGGCCGCGATGGCATGGGCGTCTGGGCCCACCAGGCCGAGCCGGACACCCGCCCTCCCTATGTCGGCTACCACCGCCCCGTCGACGGGCAGACCAACTTTCCCCTCGGCGCCCCCATCAGTCTTGTCATCGCTGAAACCCTCGAATCCTTCACCGTCGCCAATGGCGACACCGTCATCGTGCGCCCCATCGGCGGCGAGGCCATCGACTGCTGGACCTCCGTTTCCTACGACGGCATTGTCACCATCACACCACGACAATACCTCCAGCCCGACACCACCTACGAGGTCATCCTCGAGGGCATCAAGGATGTCGTCGGCAATGCCATGGAGCGCTACTCCTTTGTTTTCTCAACCGGATCGGAGGTCACCGGCATCATCGGCCCGCCGGTCGTGCACAGCATCCAGCCCGATCCCGCCGTGGTGGAGCCGGGCGAAGCCATCACCCTCACGGTCGATGCTTCCGATCCGGAAAGCCACCCCCTGGAGTACCGTTTCGATTTCGGCGACGGCAGCCCCCAGACCGAGTGGAGCCCCTCGCCAACGGCCACCCATACCTTCGACGCCGAAGGCCGCTTCACCGTCCGTGTCGAGGTCCGCAATCTCCCCGACGAAGGTGTCAGCATGACCACCCTCGGTTTCCATACCCAAACCGTGGCCTTGCCGCCGCCGCCCGGTCCCGGGCCGACCCACTCCGCACCGCTCGCACTCGATTCGGAACGCCGCAAGCTCTGGGTCGTCAACCGCGACAACGACTCCGTCACCCGCGTCGATGCCGACACCCGCGAGGTTGATTTCGAAGTGCTCCTCAATCCCTTGCTCGGCTTCGCCGGCCGGATCGAGCCGCGGTCGGTCGCGGTGGTGCCGTCCACGGGCCATGTCTGGATCTCCTGCTCCGCCGCCGACCTCGTGGTGGTGCTCGACGCCAACGGCCAGCTCCTCGAATCCATCGCCACCGGCTACGGCTCCGCTCCGCAAGGCGTGGCCCTCGCACCCGATGGCGGGGCGGCCTTCGTCTCCCTCTATGCCGGCGGATCCTCGGAACGCCGCAACGGCCAACTGCTCCGCTTCGCCACCGCCACCCGCACCGAGACCGGCCGCACCGAACTCGGCCCCACCGCGCGACCGATCGCCGTGACCGCTGATGGCGACCGTGTCTATGTCGGACGCTTTTTGTCCGGCAAACACTTCGGTGAGATCTGGGAGGTCGACGCCGTATCCATGGACCTGACCCGCACCCTCGAACTCTGGCGCGACCGCGGCCGGGAGGAAGGCGTCGAACAAAGCGGCGACGACGGGCCCGGCATCCCCAACTACGTCTCCAGCCTCGCCCTCAGTCCGCACGGAGACTGGCTCTGGTACTCCGCCATCAAGATGGACGACACCCGCGGGCTCTTTTTCCAGCAGGAGACCGAATTCAACACCCCGCTGCGCCACGATCAAAGCACCCGCTCCCTCCTCGGCCGCTTCGATCTTACCGCTCCCGGTGGACCGGTCGAACCCGGTCGTCACCTTTATGGCACCGCCCGCGCCCGCATTGACATCGACAACAGCGACTCCCCCTCGGCCCTGGTTTTCTCGCCCCGCGGAGACTACGTTTTCGTTCCCCTTCAGGGCAACAATACCGTCCGCACCTTCGACGATCTCGTCCTCCGCTCCGGCGAAGGCGGCCGCTCCAGCGTCTGGAACCTGCCCGTCGGCAACGCCCCCCAGGGCCTGCTTATCGATCCGGTCACCGAAACCCTCTGGGTGCAGAATTTCATGAGCCGCGATCTCACCGCGCATCCGGTGGGCGCGTTTCTCGCCACCGGCAGCCTCGGACTCGACCCGGAGACCATCATCACCTCCACCCACGAAAAACTCAGCCCCGAGGTGCTGGATGGAAAGCAGATCTTCTACTTCGCCGGGGACAACGCCGAAGGCATCAACGCCATGAGCCTGGAAGGCTATATCTCCTGTGCCACGTGCCACATCGATGGATCACACGACGGCCGCACCTGGGACTTCACCCAGCGCGGTGAAGGCCTGCGCAATACCATCGACCTGCGCGGCCGCGGCGGCATTGCCCACGGCAATGTCCATTGGAGCGGCAACTTCGATGAAATCCAGGACTTCATCCTCGACATCGTGAACGAGTTCGGCGGCACCGGTTTTCTCCCCGAAGGCCAGACGCCCCACCACCCGCTCGGCGCCCCCAACGCCGGCCGCAGCGAGGAACTCGACAACCTCGCCGCCTACGTCATCTCGCTCGACGAATCGTTCCTCCCGCGCAGTCCCTACCGCACCAGCGACGGTGCCATGACAGCCGAAGCACTCTTCGGCGCCCAGATTTTCCAGCAGCTCAACTGCATCTCCTGCCACAATCCCAACACCGACCACACCGACAGCACCCTCGGCCCCGCCACCCTTCACAATGTCGGCACCCTGCGCACCGGCTCCGGCCATCGCCTCGGCGAGACGCTCGAAGGCCTCGCCACCCCCACCCTGCTCGGCATCTGGGATACGCCGCCTTATTTCCACGACGGCTCCGCCCCGACGATCGACGATGTTTTTGTCGTCGCCGGAGGCCGCACCTACGAAGCCGAAGCTTTGCCTGGTGTACTCGTGCCGCCCCAGCCTGATATTATTGGCGGCGGTGGCGCCCAGGGATCTTTCGCCGTCGGCAACCTCACCTTCACCGGCGTCGACGGCGGAGAGGGAGGAACCGGTGCCGTCGAGGTCCGTTTCATCGCCCAAAACGCCGGCACGATGCGCATCGTCGTGAACGGCGGGCACGAGCAAACGTTCGACTATCCATCGCAACAAACCCACTACGAATGGCGTCGCGCCCGCTTTGAAAATATTCCGCTCGCCGCCGGCGAAGCCAACACCATTGCCGTCACCCGGACTTCTGGCTCCGGGCTGTACGGCGTCGACAACATCACCGTCTCCACCGCCGGGGACCTCGCCCTCGCCGCCGCCCACCGGGTCGCCCTTGATCTGGATGCTTCGGACTACGACGCTCTCATCGCCTACCTTCTGCAACTCGACGGCCGCGACCCCGAAGGCGACTTGCCGTTTTTCCTCACCAAGGCCCTCCCGCCGGCTTCCATTTTTCAACCCTGGCAAGCGCTGATCGAAGTCGCGGAAGGTGCGGGCACCATCGACTGGAGCGTCATCTCCGGCGAGCTGCCGCCCGGGCTCTCGCTCGACGTCGATGCCGACGGCCGGACCAGCCGGCTCAGCGGCACGCCGCTCACCGGCGGCTTTTTCACTTTCGAAGTGATGGCCGATGACGGCCAGGCCGTTCCCCCGACCCGGTCCTTCACCCTCCATGTGCATTCCCGCGCCGTCGCCGAGGGCTTCATTGTCCGCGAGGTCTGGCTTGGCATCCCCGGCACCTCGGTTGCCGATCTCACCAACCACCCCAACTTCCCGGACAATCCTCAGATTAGCCAGGAAATCACTTCCCTTGAAGGCCCGGTGAACTGGATCGATAACTACGGCACCCGTATCCACGGATTCATTATTCCGGAAGTTTCGGGCTCCTACACCTTCTGGATCGCGAGCGACGACAACAGCGAACTCTGGCTCTCCCCGGATGCCTCGCCGGACAATGCCACCCGCATCGCCCATGTGCCGGGCTGGACCAACTCCCGCCAGTGGACCAAATACCCCGAGCAGCGCTCCCAACCGGTGCAGCTCGAAGCCGGCCGCCGCTATTACATTAACATCCTCCACAAGGAGGGAACGGGGGGGGACAACATCGCCGTTGGCTGGCTTAAGCCCGGCGAGTCCGGCGATGCGCCGTCGGAAATCGTGCCTGGAGCCGTGCTCTCGCCCTACTCCGAAGAGCATGTCGATCCCGTGCCCCCGCTCGCACCCACCGGCCTCACCGCCACCGTCGTCACCCACGACCAAGTCGACCTTGCCTGGACCTCCCCCGGCGGAGGTGTTTCCGGCTATCTCCTCGAGCGCCTAACCGGCTCCGGCAGCTTCACCACTCTCGCCACCCTGCCCGGATCCGCCACCAGCTATGCCGATGCTGATGTGTCGCCACAAACGCACTACACCTACCGGGTGCGGGCCTTCAATGCCCACGGACATTCCCCGTGGTCCAACCAGGCTTCCGCAACCACTCCCGCCGAGCCGGTCATCGTCGACGCCGTTCTCCTCGGCGACAATCCGACCATTTCCTGGAGCTATGGCGCCTTCGGACCCAACAACCTCGCCTCCGGGGCCGCCTATAATGGCTGGATGCCCCGCGATGAGTGGACCGGCGGCTTCCTGCGCGACGAGGGCTCCATTGGCAGCACCGCCACCGCAACCTTCACCGATGCCCCTTGGGGCTCGGGCGACGCGGTCCGCGTCTTCCGCCGCCAGAACGCTTTTGAGTCCACCAACTGGAATTTCGAGACCCAAGTGCCTGAAGCCGAATCCGCCCGGCTCGGATCGCTCACCCAGTGGGACGACGAAGGCGTCATCCCCGGAGCCATCCTTTGGTATCGCATCGACACCGGTACCATCGCCGATCCGCGGCCCGGCATGGGTAGCTTCACCCGCTCCGTGCCCGCCTCCATCGAGATCCAGCTGCGCTTCTTCGACGGCGGCGGTGGCGGCCAGGGCGCCGGCAACCGCACTGTGGCCAGCGCGGTCATCCCGGGCGCAACCCTCGTCGCCAACGGCCAGTGGCAGCAGCTCGAGCTGGACTTTGATCTCATCCCCGCCGCCGCCCGCGCCGCCCTCAGCCACGACGGTGCCAGCAATCCCGACGCCGTCACCGTGGTGGGCGTGAACATTCTCACCCCGAGCGCGAACACCGCCACCGACACCACTTTCGCCCGGCTCATCATCCCGGTCGAAACCGTGCCGGAAGGACCGCCCGCGGGCAGCTTTGCCGCTTGGGCCCTCGCCCACTTCGAGACCACGGAACAGGCCGACCCCGACATCGGCGGCCCCCACGCCGACCCCACCCGCCAGGGCCTTTCCAACCTCGAGCGCCATGCCTTCGGCCTCAGCGCCACCGAGGCGCCCCACCAGGCCCGCCCGGTTTCAAGCATCACCGAGGAAAACGGTCAGCAGTACCTAACATTCAGCTACCTCCGGGATACTTCCACCACCGACATCGAGATCAATGTCCGCGCCTCCACCGATCTTGATGACTGGAACGCCTTCTCAGGCGAAATCCAACCTTGGGGCGATCCCGAGCCGACTGACCGTCCCGACGTCGTCCGAGAAACCGTCCGCCTTCCGCTCCCCTCCGACGGCTCCCCCGTCTTCCTCCGCCTGGAGATCACCCTCACCGAGTCTCCCTGATAACGCCCCGGCACCAATACGTTCACCTTCCGTAGCGGTCGAATTCACCCCGTGAATGCGTCACCGCCATGGCACTACCACCCGCGGTAGAAGGTTGCACCCGCGCACCGTTCCGACTTTCGGTTTCCCGTACATCGGCGCTCCCGATCGGCACGGAACAGCCCAGGCAACCCGACTGGCCTCGATTGAGTTGCCCTCGCCGGCTTTTCCGCTTATTTCGTCTGCGATGAACAAGCCCAAGGTCGCAGCCCGCAAACCCATCACTGTGAAACTGAAGGCGGGCGAGGAGTACCACTTCTGTGCCTGCGGCCGCTCTTCGGACCAGCCGTTCTGCGATGGTTCCCACCGCGGCACCGGCATTGAGCCCAAGGCTTTTGTCCCCGGGGAAGATGGCGAGGCCGCACTCTGCCAGTGCAAGCAGACCGGCAATGCGCCGTACTGCGACGGCACCCACGCCGAAGTCCCCGCCGAGGCCGAGGGCACCGAGTTTGCCCTCGAAAAAGAGGACGACGGCGACGCCATGCCGAAACCCAAGGCCACCGCGGAGGAGCCGCACGTCGAGTTCATTCACCGGCTCGCCGAAGAGGGCTTGGACGCCTTCGGCCATCACGGACCGATGGCCGCCATGGGAGTGCCGCGCGAAAAGCTGCCGTCATGGGACGATATCCAGATCATGGTGGCGCAGATGGCGCGCAAGCCGCTCATGGAAGACGCGCCCGTCGCCACCGAGTTGGTGGTCGGCCCCGAAGCCCGCAAACCGCTCGTTCTCAAAATCCCCCTCCTCGTCTCCGACATGAGCTTCGGCGCCCTCTCCGAGGAAGCCAAGATCGCCCTCGCCAAGGGTGCCGACCTCGCCGGCACCGGCATCTGCTCCGGGGAGGGCGGGATGCTCCCGGAAGAACAGGAAGCCAACCAACGCTACTTCTACGAACTCGCGTCGGCACAATTTGGATACAAAGAAGAGCTGCTCAAGCGCGTCCAGGCCTTCCACTTCAAGGGCGGCCAAGGCGCGAAAACCGGCACCGGAGGGCACCTCCCCGGCAAGAAAAACACCGACCGCATCGCCGAGGTCCGCGGCATCCCCGCCGGCCAGCCCGCCGTCTCCCCGCCGACCTTTAAGGACCTCCACACCCCGGCGGACTTCCGCAAATTCGGAGACCGGGTGCGGGAAATCACCGGCGGCATTCCCGTCGGCTTCAAACTCAGCGCCCAGCACATCGAGCGCGACCTCGACTTCGCCCTCGCCGCCGGCGCGGACTACATCATCCTCGACGGCCGCGGCGGCGGCACCGGGGCGGCGCCTCTCATGTTCCGCGACCACATTTCCGTGCCCACCATCCCCGCCCTCGCCCGCGCCCGCCATCATCTTGACAAAGCCGGCGCCAGCGGCCGCGTCACCCTCATCATCACGGGCGGCCTGCGCACCCATACCGACTTTGTCAAAGCCCTCGCCCTCGGGGCCGACGGAGTCGCCGTCTCCAACTCGGCCATGCAGGCCATCGGCTGCATCGGCGCCCGCATCTGCAACACCAATCTCTGCCCCGCGGGCATCGCCACCCAAAAACCCGAGCTGCGCCGCAAACTGAAGGTCGATCACGCCGCCCGGCGCTTGGCCAATTTCTTCGAGGGCTCCGTCGAACTCATGCAGGTCCTGGCCCGGGCCTGCGGCCACGACCACCTCGCCCAATTCTCCCGGGATGACCTGGCCAGCTGGAACCGCACCGTGGCTGAACTCGCGGGCATCGAATGGTCGGGCTTCGATCCGGCCCGCTGATTTCAACCGGCGGGCCTGGTCCCGACCAGCCGCGCGCCGCGCCAGCCACGGGCCTGTCCGGGGCGCATCCCGCCCAAGGGTAGGATGAGTGGTCACCTCCGCTCCGCTCCACCGCGAATCAGGCGATGCAGTCGAGAAATTGCACCACCACCGGCGGGGGTTGGTCGCGCAGATAGAGCGCCCCGACCCGGATCGGCGGCACCGGCGGCGCCAGCTTTCGCACACAGAGGCGGCTGCCCACCATTTCCTTGATGCCCCCTCCGCCCACCGTGATGCCGCGCCCCGCCTCCACCGCCGCAATCAGCCCGCTGATGCTGTCGTGCTCCTCCGTGACCAAGGGACGCCGCCGCAGGTGCGAAAAGACCTCCCCCAGCCACTGGCGGTATTCGGGATAGGTGCTGTGCGTGAAACCGAGAAAACGTTCCCCCACCACCGCTTCCGCTTCCAGCTCTTCCTTGCCCGCCAGTGGATGCGACACCGGCAGGACCACGCAGACCGGTTCCCGCCGCAGCTCCCGGAACTCAAATCCGCGCATCGCCCCTTTACCGGGCTTGATGATCAGGCCGACATCGAGGGCGCGGTCACGCAGTTTCCGGATCATCTCGGCCGAATCCAGATCGAAGAGGCGCACTTTCACCCCGGTATGGCGCCGGTGAAAGGTCTCCAGCGCATGGGGCAGGATTTCCACCGTCAGTGAGGGAGCATAGCCGATCCTCAACTCACGCGGTTCCACCCCTCCCGCGGTCCGGGCCACCGCCACCGCCTTGTCGACCATGAAGAGGATCCGCTCCGCTTCACGCGCGAAGGCCTTGCCCGCCCGGGTCAGTTTGATGGCTTTTCCCGACCGCTCGAACAAAGCCACCCCCAGCTCGTCCTCCAATTGCCGGATCTGCCGGCTCAACGGCGGCTGCGAAACATGCAGCCGCTCCGCCGCCTGGCTGATGTTTTCGGTCTCCGCAACGGCGGCGAAGTAACGCAGGTGGCGCAGTTCCATCCCGCTGCGTCTATACCCGGCAGGTATGCTCGGGCAAGGGCGAAGGTATTTCCGCCCAACGCCATCCGGGATTACACTGCTGGCAATCCGGGGCGGCGCACTCACGCCTCCCCATCAACCCACCCAACAACCCTGCCAATCATGAAATCCTTCAGCTACAACCGCCTCGACAAGGAAAACGCCGCCGTCCTCCTCGTCGATCACCAGACCGGCCTGACCAATCTCGTCCACGATTTCTCCCCGGACGACTTCAAGAACAACGTCCTCGCTCTCGCCGATTGCGCGAAGTACTTCAAGCTCCCGACCATCCTGACCACGAGTTTCGAATCCGGCCCCAACGGCCCGCTCGTCCCTGAGTTGAAAGAGCTGTTTCCGGACGCCCCCTACATCGCCCGGCCCGGCAATATCAATGCCTGGGACAACGAGGATTTCGTGGCCGCGGTCAAGGCCACCGGCAAGAAGCAGCTCATCGTGGCCGGCATCGTCACCGAAGTCTGTGTTGCCTTCCCGACCCTTTCGGCCCTCGAAGAAGGCTACGAGGTTTTCGTCGTGACCGATGCCTCCGGCACCTTCAACCAAGTCACCCGGGAGGCCGCCTGGCACCGCATGGCCGCCGCCGGCGCCCAGTTGATGACTTGGTTCGGAACGGCCTGCGAGCTGCACCGCGACTGGCGCAACGACATCGAAGGGCTCGGAACGCTTTTCTCCAACCACCTGCCCAACTACCGCTGTCTCATCAACAGCCACCTTGCCCATTCGCGGTAACAGGTCATACTCCGCGGGAACCCACCATCATGAAACCCGCTCAATCCAAATCCGTCTCCCCCGCCGAACTCACCGCCCTCACCGGCGGCGAGTCCGGTCCCACACTGCTTGATGTCCGCGGCGAGGCCGACTTTCAAAACCGCCGGCTGCCCGGAGCACGCAACAACTGCGTCTATGAAATCCAGTTTCCGGAACGTCTCCCGGAAGTCGCTCCGGACAAGGCCGCGCCGGTCTGCGTTTACGGCCACGGGGCCGATACCCAGGAGGCCCGGATGGCCGCGGAAAAGCTGGTCCGGGAGGGCTACCAACACGTCCTCGAGCTGGAGGGCGGCTTGGAGGCGTGGATGAAGGCCGGCCTCCCGGTCGAGGGCGGCGGCGACAAAGAGCCGGCCGGCCCGCCCCTTCTCCACGGGCGCCGGGAGATCGATCTGGACGAAAGCTGGATCGAGTGGATCGGCCGCAACTTGCTCAACCGCCACCGCGGCACCCTCGGCATCCTCTCCGGCCAACTGGAGTTCGACCAGGGCCGGCTCACCGGCGGCGCCTTCACCCTCGATATGAACGCGATCGCTTGCGAGAACCTCCACGGCGATCCCCTTCATGATGTGCTCGTCAACCACCTGCGCAGTCATGACTTTTTCGATACCGAGGTCTACCCGACTGCGGAATTCCGGCTGCTCTCGGCGTCCTCCCTGCCCGGGGCCACTCCGGGAGCACCCAATCTCCGCTGCTCCGGGGAGCTGACCCTCAAGGGCCGCACCCATCCCCTGCACTTCGACGCCACCGCCGGCCTCACCTCCGAGGGACGGTTCGGCGCCCAGGCCGTTCTTTCCCTCGACCGCACCCAGTGGGGCGTCCTGTATGGGTCGGGCAAATACTTCCGCAACCTCGGCATGCACTTGGTCAACGACTTCATCGAGGCACACCTGCGCATCCTCACCGCCTGAGAAAGCGCGCCGACCACCGCTTGCTATCTTCTCTTCACGAAAGCGGACAGAGATTTCACGCAAGGCGATGACTTCGGCGCGTTTCGACCACCGCTCCCTCAAGAGCCACCGTCGGCTGATCGTCCCCTGAGGGCAGCACCGCTAGGTCCGTCACTCAAGGGGAGCGGCAGGGCAAAGCCTGGGCTTGTTCGCACCCGCCGTCAGGGCCATGGTTGCCCGCATGCCCCCCTTTACCCGCTGCATTCTGATTTCGGCTGTCGTGCTGTCTGCCGCGACCCCGGGCCTTTGGCCCGCCAACGACCAAGCCAACTGGTTTCCGTTCGGTCCCCCGCGACAGGATTTCACCCGGCCAGCGGTCATCGACCTGCGCCACCTCAACGAAGACTACGCCGGCCAGCACGGTTTCATTGCCGTTGCGGACGACCGCTTTGTGCATGGTGACACGGGAGAACCGGTCCGTTTCTGGAGTGCGAATATCTCTACGCGCGACGACTTCACGTTGCAGGACTGGCGCTACCTCGCCCGCCTCCTCGCAAAGTACGGAGTCAATCACCTGCGCATTCACGGCAGCCTCCATCATGGCCCCTCCTGGACGCGGACGGACCAGCGGCCCGAAGTCGACCCCTTTTCACTGAGCGAGGACAAGCTCACTGCGCTCATGAAGGCCGTTGCGGCCATGAAAGACGAAGGCATCTACACGCACCTCTCCTTCTACTTCCCGCTTTGGTTCCGACCTCCGGAAGATCCCGTGAAATGGCCCGGTTATGATGGCGAAAAACATCCGTTTGCCGCCATCTTCTTTAATGAAAACCTGATCGCCGAATACAAAAACATCTGGCGCACCGCCCTGACCCGGGAAAACCCACACACCGGTCTCCGCCTCATCGACGACCCGGCCGTGATGGGAGTGGAACTGATCAACGAAGACTCACTTTTCTTTGCGACCTTCCGTTATGAAACGATTCCGGAGGAGCAGATGGCCATCGTCGAAGGGCTGTTCGCAGACTGGCTCGCGCAACGCTACGGCACTCTCCGGGAGATCCCTTGGCTGGAGGCCCACCCCAACGCGCGTGACGCTCTGGACGAGGGCCGCCTCGCCTTCGGCGACCTCCGCGAAATGGCGGACCGGCGCTCACCGCGCGACCAAGACACCGTGCGCTTCCTCTACGAACTCCAACGCGACTGGTACCTCCGCAAGACCGCATGGTTTCGCGACCTCGGGTTCAAAGGGCTGATCACCGCTTCCAACTGGATCACCGCCAACGACGCCATCTATGACGGGATCGAACGGGCCACTTACCTCGCCGGCGATTTCATCGATCACCACCGCGCTTATTTCGGAGGACGCATGATGGGCGAGGATGCGAGCTGGTCGATCCGCAAGGACCACCGTTATTACGACCGCAGCCAATTGCGCTTCGACGCCGCCAATCCCTCCCAGTCGCGCAAGTCGTGGGAGCTCACTTTTGTTAAACCCAAATGGAATGACAAGCCGACCATGATCTCGGAAACGGCGTGGATGCGGCCCAACCGAAACCGCACGGAAGCAGCCGGCATCTACGCCGCCTACGGAGCGCTCCATGACATTGATGCGATCTGCCATTTCACCCTCGACAGTCATGGCCGCCGCTGGACGGTCCAGCCTCGCTACGTCATGCAGGCATGGACGCTGCAGAGTCCCTCGATGATGGGCCAGTTCCCGGCCGCGGCACTCATCTACCGCCAGGGCCTGGTCGCGACCGCCCCGGTCGCCACCGACCTTGCCGTGAACATCGAGCGCCAGCTCAACCTTGAGGGCATGCCCCGCGCCCAAGTGGACGGCGTCGATATCCTCCGTATGGAAGATGATCCCGGCAGTGAACGCATGGTACGGCGTGGCGACGACCAGTCGGGACTGCGGGATCTCGTGGGCCGCACCCGGATCACCCTTTCCGACCATGATGCCGAGTCCCGCCTGCGCGATTTGTCCGACTATCTGGACTTGGAAAACGGGCGCGCCCGCAGCCTGACCGGCGAACTGGAGTGGGACTGGGTACAAGGCTATCTCCGCATCGACGCGCCCAAAGCCCAGGGCTTTCTGCTTTCGCAACCGATCGACCATGCCTTGGAAACCGCCGACCTCACCTTCCGGAGCGATGCCGAGATTATCAATCTCATGCTCGTCGCGCTCGACGACACACCGATCTCCACTTCTCAGCGCATGCTCCTGCAGGTCATGACAGAGGAGCGCACCAACAACTTCC
>REEB01000117.1 GCA_007695295.1 Puniceicoccaceae bacterium | reverse complement strand
CTGCTCGATGGCGACGAAGCCGCCAAGGCCCGCGCCCTGCTCTCGATCGCTTCCCATCTGGCGCCTCCGATCGCCACCCTCGCCGCCAGTCCTCCTGGAACATCCAGACGTATCAGATTATCCACGACGAAACCCGTGCCATCGCCCACTGGCTTGACGCGGATGGCAAGGCCACTGGCGAGGCCGCCGTCTTTCTTTCCCCCCGCGGCGCCCTCGTGACCCACATCCTGCTCGATGGCGACGAAGCCGCCAAGGCCCGCGCCCTGCTCTCGATCGCTTCCCGCCTGGCGCCTCCGGTCGCCACCCTCGCCGCCGCCCGGCGCCTGGAATCCCTCGGCGCGATCGAACCCTTCCCCTCCTGGGATGAACTCCGCGCTGCCATCACGGAAGGCGCATCCGGCCCTGAAATCCAGCCCCTCCTCTCCGCCGCCGGCGACGCCCGCTCCCGGGCCGGCCTGCTCCTCGCCGAGGGCCGGCCACTCGAATCCCTGAACGCAACCGCCGAGGCCGAAGCCGCCCTCCTCGACGCTTATTACCGCAGCCGCCGCCCCACCGACGGCGAATTCCGCGGCCTCTGGCGCCATCAAGCCGCCCCGCTCCCCGGCCACGACTGGGAGGAGACTGTCGCCCGCCTCGCCCGCCACGGGTTCACCGCGTTTTTTCCCAATTTCCTCTGGGGCGGGGTGGCCTTCCACCCCAGCGAGGTTCTGCCCGTCGCCGCCCTCGACGCGGCCGACGATCCCCTCGCGGCCTGCCTCGAGGCCTGCCGCCGCCACGGGATCGAGCTGCATGTCTGGAAGGTCAATTTTAACCTCGGCCGCGCCACCCCCGCGGCTTTCGCCCGCGAACTACGCGCCGCCGGCCGCACCCAGGTGCTTTTCGACGGCTCCCCGCGGGAAGACTGGCTCTGCCCCACCCACCCCGAAAACCGCGATCTGGAAATCCGGTCCATGGTCGAGGTGGCCGAGCGCTACGCCATCGACGGCGTCCACTTTGACTACATCCGCTATCCGGGACGCGAGGCCTGTTTCTGCCCCGGCTGCCGCAGCCGCTTCGAGGCGCGGATCGGCCGCGCCCTCGGGGATTGGCCGCAGGCGGTCCGGGACGATCCGGAACTGGTTGCCTCTTGGGGTGATTTCCGCCGCGAGGCGATCACCGCGGTCGTCCGCGGCGTCAGCGAGCGACTCCGGTACTCCCGCCCGGAGGTGAAGATTTCCGCCGCGGTCTTCCGCCACTGGCCGTCCGACCGCGAGGTCCTCGGCCAGGACTGGGGCCATTGGCTGGAGCAGGGCTACCTCGACTTTGTCACCCCCATGAACTACGAGCGCAGCGTGGCCGGCTTCGAGGCCATGACCCGCCGCCAGCTCGGCTGGAGCGCCGGCCGGCCCCTCTACCCGGGGATCGGTTTTTCCGTTTGGGACACCGGCACCGCCCTTCCGGTCATCGCCCAGATCGAAGCCGCCCGCCGCCTCGGCACCGGCGGGTATATGATTTTTGAGTACGACTCCGCAGCGGCCGCGGATCTCCTGCCCGCTCTCGGAGCCGGGATCACCGCCCCGGGGGAGCGCTGAGGCCCGCCCCGCCGCTCAGCTCCCGAGCCGTTGCAACCGGTCCGCCACGTCGGCACGAAAACGGTCAATGTATCCGTCGATAAACGACGCCGGCGAAAGGTCCGGATCGTGCATCAGCGGGGTCAGGTCGAGCGCGATCTCCAGCATCGGGGCGTCGTCCACGGCATGGGAGGCGAAGTAGGTGGCATTGGCCAGCTTGCGCCCGGCGGTGGCTTTGTCATAGCCTTTTCCCCCGGCGATCTGCGAGTCGAAGACCCCCATGAGGGCCGCGAGCAGGTTCTCGCTCCCGCGGATGGGAAAGACGGTTTTGTCTTCGTCCGGCAGCCAGTCGAGGCCGCGCCAGACTTCGCAGCCGTACAGCTTTTCCGGCCGCTCGGCCGCCGGGAGCCGCCGGAGCGCCGCCAGCACGCCGAGGAGGACCCCGATGTGCGTGTCGTGCTTGTCCGCCGGCTGGTGGGTCAGCACCACCCGGGGCCGGGACTTGCGCAGCAGCTCCTCCAGGTCGGCCACCAGGTCCTCCCGGTCGGCCCGTTTCACTTCTCTGCTGGCATAGTCGAGCTGGGCCATGAAGGCATAGTCCCCCACCACGGCGGCCTTGCGCTGCTCCTGCCGGCGGATCCGCCGCATTTCCTCGTCATCAAAATCCTGATACGGACCGGCCCGCGCACTGCCGCGCCCGTCCGTCACCGTGATCCCCCCGAATTTCCACTCCCGCTTCCGGTGGCACTCCAGAATCGCCGCCGCCGCCATGAACTCGAGGTCATCCTGGTGGGCGCCGATCCCGAGATGGGTGGTCCGGGCCAGCGCTTCCGCTTCCGCCATTCCGTCCGGGATGAAGAGATCGGCTTCGGGCTTTTTCACCGTGCGACTTCCTTGAGGGCGGATTCAAGGGTCGGCAGGCTGGCCGCCGCCACCGCTTGCCCAACGCGTTTGGATTCTTCGTCGGGCAGCCGGAGCTCACACTCGCGGAACAGATCAGGAAACTCCTTCTCCAGCACCGCCCGCGCGCCGCTGACGATCAGCTCCCCACCCGCTCCGGACGTCACCCGCCCGAGTAGCAGCACCGACTTGAAGCCGTAGAATTCGTGGTACTGGGCCAGCGCATAGCCCAGGCAGGTGCCAATGGTCTCAAAAACCCGTCGCGCCGCGGGATCGCCGCCGGCCAACCGCTCCTGCACTTCGATCAACTGATCCGCGGGATGCCCCGGAGCCAGTTTGATCCCGGCGACCTGCGCCAGGCGCACCACCCCCTGCTGGGAGAAATACTGCACCCCGCAGCCGCGGTCGCCCGACCATTCATCCACTGGTCCGTTCGCCTGCACATCGATGGGTGCAAAGGCCAGTTCGTTCAACCAGCCGGTGATCCGGCCCTGTGCGTCATAGTAACCGGCCGCCAGGCTCGAGCCCATCGCCAGACCCAGGATGCCGGTCAGGCCCATCGAGAGACCGCCCGCCAGGGCCGTCACTTCGCCGTCGTTGGCCACTTCCACCGGAACGCCCCACTCCTCCCGCAAGCGGTGAAAGATTCCCCGCACTTGCTTCTGAAAGAGCGTTTCCGGAACCGCCCGGAAGAGCGAAGAGACCCGAAACTCGTTTTCCAGCACGATCCCCGCGGTACTCCCGCCGATCGCATCCACCCGCGGCAGATGTGCGGCCGCCTGCTTTAATCCCTCATTGAGCTGCCGGTAATGGTACTCCGGATCCGGCTCCACGCGCGGATCCCAGCGGATCTCCGTCGAATAAACCAGCTCCCCATCCCGCACCGCCGCCAGTTTGAAGTCGCTCGCGCCCAGATCAAAGCCCAGCCGGCAGCCCTCCAAGTGACCTCCCAGCGCCACCGGCTCAGCACCGCCCGCCGCCACGTCGTCCAACCCCGCCTCCTCCACCCGGAAGGGCTGCCCGTAGACATTGCCCATCAACTCCACGTCAAAGGCCCGCTCCCCACCTGGGCGGAACACCGCCTTCAGGAGTTCCGCCGCCGCTTCCGAGCCCGCCACCAACAGGCGGCTGCCCCCCACCTGCCAGAGCAGGAACTTCGCCAAGCGTTCCAAATACCAGCCGTAACCCTCCACCCCTTCACTCTCCAAAATGGTCGTCCGGTGAACGTGCAGCCGGCCCCCCGGCCCTTCCAGCCCCAGCAGCAGCACCGTCCCTTGCCCCGAGGCTTCCACTTTTTTCCGGTAGGCCCTCGCCTCCAACACCCACGGCCGGAACGCCGCCTCCAGCGGCGGGGAAATTAACGGTGCCGATAGAAATTTGTGCTTTTTGGTCGTTAACATGGGTGCTAGAAATTCGGGGCGATGAAATACCGGGAGAACCAAACGGACCACCACCAAAGCGCGGGGCCCCGCAATTGATGAGCCCACCCTGTCCGAAAACATCCTTCCGGGTCAACTCCAAAGTAGGCTTGCCCAACCCCCGCCTCTCCCGCCAAACCCCTCCCGTCGCCTTCCTCCACGCATGAAATCTGAGAAGGAACAGTTCGAGAAAATCCCCACCCGGATTTACCCCTCGGCCGACCAGGCCTGCGCCGAACTCGCCGCCGAGATGGCCGACCTCATCCGCCGCCGGGCCGGTGAAAACCGCCGCGCCGTCTTCGGCCTCGCGACCGGCTCCACTCCGGTCCGCCTCTACCGCGAGCTCATCCGCCTTCACCGCGAGGAGGGGCTCAGCTTCGCCAATGTCGTCACGTTTAATCTCGATGAGTACCACCCCATCGAGCCCGACCACTCCCAGAGCTACCACCGCTTCATGCGCGAGCAGCTCTTCGACCACATCGACATCCCGGACGACCACATCCACATCCCGCCCGGCGCGATTGAGCGCACGAAGGTCTTCCAAGCCTGCGCCGCCTACGAAGAGGCCATCCGGGAGGCCGGCGGCATCGACCTGCAGATCCTCGGCATCGGCCGCACCGGCCACATCGGCTTCAACGAACCCGGCTCGGGCCGCGACTCCCGCACCCGCCTCGTCACCCTCGACCGTCTCACCCGCCAGGACGCCGAAAAGGATTTTCTCGGTGAGGCCAATGTCCCCCGCTACGCCATCACCATGGGCGTCGCCACCATCCTGGAAGCGCGCGCCGTCGTCCTCATGGCCTGGGGCGAAGGCAAGGCCGCCATCGTCCGCCGCGCCGTCGAGGGCGAGATTTCCGAAGCCGTCTCCGCCAGTTTTCTCCAGGAGCATCGCAACGCCCGCTTCCTCCTCGACGACTCCGCCGCCGCCGATCTCACCCAGCGCAAGCTCCCCTGGCGCGTCGGCCCCTGCGACTGGACTCCCGCCCTCAGCCGCCGGGCCGTCGTCTGGCTGAGCGACCGCGTCGGCAAGCCCGTCCTCAAACTCGTCGACGAGGAGTACAACGAGCACGGAATGGGCGAGCTCCTCACCGAGGAAGGCCCCGCCTACAACATCAACATCCGCGTCTTCAACCAGATCCAGCACACCATCACCGGCTGGCCCGGCGGAAAACCCAATGCCGACGACTCCCACCGGCCCGAGCGCGCCACCCCCCACCCCAAGCGCGTTGCCGTCCTCAGCCCCGAGCCGCACGACGACGTCTGCTTCCTCGGCGGCACCCTCAACCGTCTCGTCCGCCAGGGCCACGAGGTCCATGTCGTGTACCTCACTTCCGGCAATCTCGCCGTCGCTGACGAGGAAGCCCGCAAGTACGCCGCCTTTCTCGCCGATGTCGAGGCTTCCACCGGCGACGGCGGCGCTTCCGGCCTCGGCCGCATCGTCCTCGATCAACTCGCCGCCCGCCGCCCGGGCGCTCCCGACACCCCGGAAATCCGCCGCATCAAAAGCCTCATCCGCCGAGAGGAAGCCCGCTCCGCCTGCCGCATTTGCGGCGTGCCCGAGGGCCAACTGCGCTTTCTCGACCTCCCGTTCTACGAAAACGGCCGCCTCCGGCAGTTTTTCGCCGGCCCCGAAGACCTCGACCGCGTCCGCGAGGTCCTCGAAGCCATCCGCCCCCACCAAGTCTATACCGCCGGCGACCTCTCCGACCCCGCCTCCTCCCGCCGCATCTGCGCCGACCTCGTCCGCCGCGCCCTCGACGAATCCCCCGCCGACGGCTGGGTGCGCGATTGCTACCTCTGGCTCTACCGCGGCTCCGACCAGGAGTGGGCGACCGATGAAATCGACATGGCCGTCCCCCTCAGCCCCGACGAGCTCAGCCTCAAGATCCTCGCCATCTACCAGCACCAGAGCCAGAAACGCCAGCTCCCCGGCCGCGAGGACCGCCTCCGCGAAGCTTGGCAGCAAGCCGAGGCCCGCAACCGCGCACTCGCCCTCGCCTACGACCGCCTCGGCCTCGCCGAATACGAGGCCATCGAAGCATTCCGGCGCGGCCGTTGATCCGCCTCGCGGCTCACGCCTCTTCCAAACCGCGAAGGTAGCCGGCAAAATCCTCCGGCAACGGGGCGGCCAGCGCCACCGCCGCACCCGTCACGGGATGGGCGAACTCCAGCCGTGCCGCGTGCAGCAGCAGCCGCGGCGGCGCCGGCAGGCTCTGCCCCACACCCCCACCATAAACCGCGTCCCCGAGGATGGGATGCCCCAGCCACTTCAGGTGCACCCGGATCTGGTGTGTCCTGCCAGTGTGGATACGGCACCGCAACAGCGTCGCCCGCGTCCCGACCGCCCGCTCCAGCCACCAGTCGGTTTTCGCCGGGCGGCCCCCTTCCTCCGCCACCGCCATCCGGTGCCGGTGCACGGGGTGGCGGTGGATGGGCCGGTCGATGACTCCGCTGCGCAGCCGGGGCACCCCCACCACCGCGGCAAGGTATTCTTTGTACACCGTGCGTTCCTGAAACCCGGCCGCCAGCGCCCGGTGGGCCCGGTCCGTTTTGGCCACCACCAGGAGGCCGCTCGTCTCGCGGTCCAGCCGGTGCACAATGCCCGGCCGCTCCACCCCGCCGATTCCGCTGAGTTGCCCGCGGCAATGGGCGAGCAGGGCGTGAACGAGCGTGTCCTCCCCCGTCCCCACCCCGGGATGCACCACCATGCCCGCCGGCTTGTCGATCACCAGCAACTCCTCATCCTCGTAGCACACCGCCAGCGGGATCTCCACCGCCCGCACCGTCGCCGGCTGCGTCTCCGGCATCCGGAAAACCACTTCATCCCCCGGGGCCAGCCGGTCCGACTTGTTCAGCTCCCGCTCACCGCGGCGCACCAGCCCAGCCCCCAACGCCCGCTGCAGGTCGGCCCGGCTGTATTCGGGAAAAGCCGCCGCCAGCAGCCGGTCCGCCCGCCCGGGAGCCACCTCCTCCGGCACGACCCACCTGCGCTCTTCGCCGTCGCTCATTTCCGCCCGCCCCGCCGCCGCGGGCTACTTCGCCAAGCCGGTACCGCGGCGGAATAGATTGTATTTGATAATTGCATACAAAGCACGGATGCCGTCCTTCCAGCCGATCTTTTTCCCTTCTTCGTAGGTGCGCCCGTAGTAGGAGATGCCGACTTCGTAGATCACGCAGCCCAGCCGGGCGACCTTGGCGGTGATTTCCGGCTCGAAGCCAAACCGGTCCTCCTCCACCCGCAGCCGCCGCAGCACGTCGCGTTTGAAGACTTTGTAGCCCGTCTCCATGTCGGTCAGGTTGATGTTGGTGAACATGTTCGAGACGAGGGTGAGAAAGCGGTTGCCGACCATGTGCCAGAAGTAGACCACCCGGTGGGGCCGGCCGCTCTGGAAGCGTGAGCCGAAGACCACATCCGCCTTGCCGTCCTGGATGGGCCCCAGCAGCACCGGATAATCCTGTGGATCATACTCCAGGTCGGCGTCCTGAATGATCACCACCTCCCCCGTGGCCGCCTCGAAGCCCGTCCGCAGGGCCGCCCCCTTGCCTTGGTTGCGATCATGGTAGAGCACCCGCGCCACCAGCGGCTCCACCTCCCGCTTCAGCACCTCCACCGTGCCGTCGGTCGAACAATCATCCACCACCAGGATTTCCGGATCTTCCACCGGAGCGGCCCGCACCGCCTCCACGATTTTGCGGACCGTGGCCCGCTCGTTGTAACAGGGTATCACGATCGTGACTTTCATCGCGGCAACGACGAGACCACGGTCGGGCCCGAGGACAGCGGTGGTTGGCTCATGGAGGGATGGTTTGGCTTGGCAGGCATGGTGAGTTTAAGCGGTTGTCCATGGCAGACCCTCCGGTCCGCCGCAAGCATTGGAAAGAAAAGCCGCAACCCTGCGCACGGCCGGTTCTCCTTGCCCTCCGCCTTCGCTCAGCAGCCTCAGGGCCGCGTCTCCACGGTGACCACCGAAAGCGGTGGAAGGTCCACCCTCAGCACTCCGTCCGCCGCCACGGTCTGCGGCCGTTTCTCCAGGGTGGCCGCACCCGCCGAAAGCACCACCTCGACTTCGGCTCCGGGGGGCCATCCATGGATCGCCGCCGCGCCCTCGCCCAGGGGATTGACCAAAAGCAAGGCCATCCTGCCGGCCTCCGGCCCCACCGTGAAAACGGCTTCCAGATCGCCGGCTTCGACGAGTGCCTCCGCCACCATCGCCCCGGGCCGCAGCACCCGTTCCATCTGCTCCATGACATGGAAAACTGGATACGGCTCACCGGTATCCCTGTCCCAGAGCGGATAGTCGTCCTGGTAGGTCCAGTAACTCATCAGGGTCGCGCCGCTCAACCGCACCGTGCGGGCATAAGCCTGCGCCGTGCGCAAGGCATTGTCCCACCGGCCCCACGGGCGCGGTCGTTGCCAGAGTTGGGCGTCGTGGCCCGCCTCCAGGCACCAGATTTCGCGGCCAAACCGCCGGCCCACCTCCGCGATGGCTTCATAGTCGGCATCGGTCACCCCGAGGGCATCCCAACTGTGAAAGGATATCGGCCCCAGCAGGGGCTCCACCTCCGGATCTTCGAACAGCGGAGTGACATACGCGGCCAAGTTGCGGCCGTTGGCGGTGTCCCCCGCGATCCAGCGGGTTTCCAAACCCAGCTCCGAAAAACGCCGGGCCGCCCGGCGGATAAATGCCCCCATCGCTTCCGGCGTGAAGCGGAAGTTGATCCCGATGTCGGGCTCGTTGAAGGAGACATACTCGGGCTCCACGCCGTAGTCATCCCGGGCCGTCAACAGGTACTGGGCGATCGCTTCGATGCAGGCATCGTAGTGCTCCTCCGGCAGCACCCGGCCACCCTGCTCTCTCCGGCCCGGCAGCATCCAGAGCGGCCCCTCCCACACCGACACCACCAGCGGCAGATCCTTCGCCGCGAGCAGCCGGATTGCCTCCAGCCCCGCTTTCGCGGGTCCTTCGTGCCGGTAAACGCCGGGCTCGGGAGCCCAATGATCAAGGGGTAGGCCGACCCGCGCATGCACCACCTGGAGCCGCTCCAGGTTCCAGCGCCCGACATCGTCCATCGCTTCCGTGCGTCCATAGCGGGGACGAGTGAAATTGCCGCCCATGCCCCGCAGAGTCTGCCGCCGCACCTCCGGCCGCAGATCCACCCGGGCCAAGCCCAGCGGACTCAGGCGCACCGCCAGCTCGCTCAAATCATCCATGCTCTCACGGCCGCCGAAAGACCAAAGCCGCACCGGACCGATCTCCACTGTCTGGGGACCAAAGGCCAGCCGCAGGGCCACCATCGCTTCCCCGGGAGCATAGCTTTCCGCGCTCTCCAGCGGGACCAGCGCCCGCCGCCACTGCCGCGGATCCGAGGCCGTGGTCAAAACTTGGGAAACCGACTTCGTCCAGGGATCCTCCGCCCGTTCAAAGAGCATCTCCACCCGCGCAGGATTTCCGCCGGCCTGCACTCCGCGCAACCAGATTTCCGCCAGCAACGCCTCCCTCCGCTCAACGGCAGCCGTCGTTCGCAGGATCAGCTGGGTGGCATTGGAATCTTGGCCGCCGGCCCCGATCCGCAACTGGCGGGCCTCTGCAAACGCCTGCCCCTCCACCGCCACCACGGTTTCGGTCGCCTGCGTCCGCTCCAATCCCCAGACCGTCTCCCGAAGGAAACCGTCTTCGCGAAGCACGTTGACCCCACCGGATGGAAGCGCCGCCGCCAGGCCCGGCGCCGACGCCAGCCCAATGGCCAGCGCCTTCAGGAGCCGGCTCCCCGGCCTTTGCCTCGGCAAAATCGTATTCGTCCGGGTGCTACAAGCTCGGTTGTCATCAAAAGGGAAGAGGGCTTGATCGTGGGGCATGCCGTCACCAGACCCGCGCCGCGGAGGTACTGTCAAGGCGTTCCCGCCGCCGCGGGTTTTTCTCTCCCCGACCGCGCTTTGGAGGTCTCCGCGCTTGTCTCCGGGAGCGAATCGGCTTTGCTGGAGCCATGGAAAAAAACGTCGCCGTGGTGGGAGTCGGCCGCATGGGCGCCAACATGGCCCGCCGCCTCAAGGATACCGGATGGACCATTGCCGCCGTCTTCGACGCCCGCCGCGAAGCCGCCCTCACTCTCGCCGCCGAGCTTAAGAGCCAAAACCCCGAAACCTTGGCCGCAGTCACCGCCTCCGCCGCCACCATCATCACCGTGGTCAGCGATGACGAGGCCATGCGCCGCATTTTTCTCGACCCCGCGGACAATCTCCTCGTCGACGCCGCCGGCCGCCTTTTTCTCAACTGCGCCACCGTCTCACCCGGCATCCACCTTGAAATCGAAAAAGCAGCCGCCGCAGCCGCCGCCCACACCATGGAGGGCTGCATGGCTTCCAGCATCACCCAAGCGCGCGAAGGTTCGCTCCACCTCATGTGCGCCGGGCGCCGGGAGGTCTACGACCAGCTCGAACCTCTGCTCAAGGACCTCAGCTCCAGTCGCCGTTACATCGGCCCGGCCGGCTCCGCCGCCAAGGTCAAGGCCCTCGTCAACATGGTCATGAACTGCAACACCGCCGCCCTCGCCGAAGGCCTCGGCCTCGGGCGCGCCCTCGGGCTCGACCTCGATATGCTTCGCGAGGTCTTTTCCCAGACCGGCGCCAACTCCCGCGTCCTCGAAACCGACGGGGAGGACATGCAAAACCGGGACCACGATTGCTTTTTCTCGGCCGCCCATGCCGCCAAGGACTCCGGCCTCGCCCTCGACCTCGCCAAGGATGTGGGGCTCAAACTCCCCCTCGCCGAAGCCACCCTCGCCCAATACCGGCGCATGGTGGAGCTCGGTCTCGGCGACCTCGACAAGAGCGGAGTCGCCGAACTCACCTTCAAAGGCCGGCGCGGCGCCTGAGGCGACGACCTGACGAGACTACACATTTTTCAAAGGTCTGGAATCTGGCCCAAAAGGCCAAAATCCAACAGCCCGGCTCGAAGGGCCGGGTGCGAAGAGTGGAAAATCGCGCACTGAAAGTCCGCCATACTCCTTGCGAGCACCTCCCGGATGCGTCGGCTGGATCGCGGTCTTTCAGCCCGCTTGTTTCATGGTCAGGATACCCAGCCCTGCGGACTGGGCCATGGAATAAACACGCCTTTGGCGCTTCAGAAAATGTGTCTACTCTTTAGGGCGCCGCCCCCATCACCCCGGCGGCCTCAAAAGCCCAGAAAGTCCACCCCGATCCGGAACTGGAAACTCCCCTCCCGGCGCGGGCCTTCCAGGAAACCCACTTCGTAGGACAGGAGCCACTGCTGGCGCAGGTTCTGTCGCAGCCCCACCACCGTCTCGTTGAAGCGCCGCGCCCGCACATCATAGCGCACCCCGCCGAAGGCCCGGAGCACTTCCGTGATCCGCGTCTCCACGAAGAGATCATACTGCTGCAGCTGCCGCCGCAGGTACTGACCTCCCAGCGATGCCGTCCAGTGGTCCCCGTCGCGCACCGTCACCCGGCCGGCCGCCTCCTGCAAAGCGCCCACCTCGGGGTCGTAGCGGTACAAGCCCTCCAGAGTCAGCCAGTCCGCCGGATAGAGCTCGCCGAGCAGGTGCAGCCAGGAGAAATCCCGCTCCCCGGGGCGGGGGGAAAACCGCAGGTCCCCCCCGAGGCTGATCCGGGCCAGGTCCCGCGAGCCATGATCGCGGCTGCGGGTTTGGATGCGGTTATCCAGCACCAGACGGGCGGTGTGCAGCTCTCCGGGCGTATCGATGGACCGGATACGATCAAGCCCGAGCGGCTCCAGGTGGGTGCGGAAAACCGGCCGGTCCATCGCCGGCCATCCCGCCGGCCCCGACCGCAGTTCCGGCTGATAACGGTATTCCAGCCGCGGCTCGAAGATGTGCCGGATGCCGTCGATCCGCCAGAGTTCGTTTTCCACCGGGAAGATCCGTTCCGCCCGCAGGCTCGCGTCCAGCCCCAGCTCGCCGAGCCAGCGGGTGCCGGTTTCACCAAGACCGGCGCTGGTCGTCCGAATCACCCGCGTCCCCGCCACCGGGATGAGGGTGATGCCCGGACCCGGCGTCCACGGACGCTGGAGCCCATAATAGAAATCCAGACGATCCGCCCGCAGCGCCGCTCCTCCGGCCGGGGGCTTCTCCCGCAACCGGCCGGCCGAGGCGTACGCCTGCTGCCACAGTCCGCCACCCAACGGAGTCGGGAGCAGATCCGCCCGCAACTCGGGCAGTCGCTCCGGCACGACCTGGAAGTCCCCCGGCGCCACCCGCGTGAAGAGGGTCACCGCCCAAGGTCCCGTCGCCCAGCGCGCTTCCGCAAAGCTCTCCGGATCCTGGTTCTCCCGGAAGCGCGAGCGCCGGAAATCGCGCACCACCGCGGAGTCGCTCCAGTAGGAGAGCGAAGCCGCCAGATCGAGTCCGCCGCCAATGTCCTGCCAATGCCGCCACTCCACAAAGCCGCGCTGCCGCGGCACCGACCGGCCGAGCAGATCAACGCCCCGGTCCCCGCGGTCCCGGATCCAGCCACCCTGCAGGGTCCCCTCGACTCCTTCCCCCCACTCCAGTTCGTAGTCCACCCGCGGCCCCAGCAACAAACCGCGCTTGGTCATCAGCTCCACCGCACCGCCCGCTTCCAAACCCTCAGCCACCGGCAGGCGAATTTCTCCGGTGAGGATTGCCCCCAAGTCGCTCTGAAATCCCGCCCCCACCCGGAAGACCCGCGGCCGCCCGTCCAAGGGTTCGTTCAGTGACGGCACATGGAAAAACGGTACCGCTCCGATCCGCAGGGTCACCCCGCGGGCCCGGACCCGGTCTCCGGGAATCAGCACTGCCTCCCGCACCGATGCGCTCAAAGCCAGTCCGTGCGGCTCGCCCCGGAATAGTTCCGCCCGCGAAAAGGTCAGTTCCTCCAGGGTCCCCTCAACCCGCTGGCCCCGCAGGTAGAAACGCCCGTCGCCCACGGTGAAGTTTTCCAGCTCCAGCCGCCGCTCCCGGATCCAAAAACGCCCCAGATCACCGACGAGCCGGAAATCGTCGCGCGAAACCACCACCCCGCCCGAAGCCGTCGCCAGCCCGGTCTCCTGGTTGAAACGGATCTCCTGCGCCCGCAGCACCCAGTCGCCATAAAAAAGCCGCGCCTCCCCGGTGGCCACGACTTCCCGGGTCCGGTCGTCATAGACCAATGGAAACTCGGAGACCAGCTCCACTCCCTCCGTTTCCGCCGCCTTGGCTGGCGTGAGCGCCGCCAGCACCATGGCCACAGCCAGCGCCCGGCACCCGAGCCACCGGCCCGGGGCCAAACTCGTGCGCCGATCCTCCGCCCCGCGGCCCGGCCTTAAGCGGCGTTCGGATCCACGCACTTCGGACCCTTGAGGGCGTCTTTCACCTCAGTGATGATGGGGAACTTCTCCGCCTCGCTGGCGTTTTGCTCAATGCAGGCCTGCCACTGTTCGGGCACTTCATAGTCCGCGAAGATCGCATCCACCGGACACTCCGGCACGCACGCGTTGCAGTCGATGCAGGTGTCCGCGTTGATGTAGAGCCGGTCCTCCGCTTCGTGGAAGGCTTCCACCGGGCAGACGGCGGCGCAGCTCGTATATTTACAGTCGATGCAGTTGTCGGTGACGACGTAGGCCATTGCAGATTGGGCTGTTTGCTGATTGGTTTTCGGAATCGGTGGTCCGGGTTCGCGCCCCGGACCATCGACTGAAACGTGGGAAGCTTTACCATGGTTGACAACGCTTTATTCGGCTTTTTAAGCCCGTCTCACGAGGCTTGTGCCGGTTGCGGAGCCTCTCTTATAGTCAGACTCCGATGCTGATTTCCAAAGCCGAACTGACCGCCTTCCGCGAAGCCCGGGTCGCCCGCCCCCACGATCTGCTCGGCCTGCACCCGTTGGAAGGGAAAAACAAACTCGTGGCCCGCGCCTACATCCCCGGCGCCCGCTCCTGCGAGGTGGTCGAAGTCGATGCCCCCCGCCGCAAAACCCATCCACTGAAAAAACTGTCCGAAGACGGCTTCTACGAGGGCATCATCGCAGGGCGTTCCGAGACGTTCACCTACCGCCTGCGGATCGAGACCAATACCCGCGAGGTCCGCCAGTTCTTCGATCCCTACGCCTTCCCCCCCGGCCTCGGCCCCCAGGATCTCTATCTCTTCAACGAAGGCACCGAATACCGCATCTACGAAAAACTCGGCGCCCATCCCCGCACCCGCGACGGCGTGCCCGGCGTCGCCTTTGCCGTCTGGGCCCCCAACGCCCGGCGGGTCTCGGTGGTCGGCAACTTCAACCAATGGGACGGCCGCTACCACCCGATGCGCGCCCTCGAGTCCTCCGGTGTCTGGGAGCTTTTCATCCCCGGCCTCACCGAAGGCGACCTCTATAAATACGAAATTCTCGGGGCCGACGGAAACCTCCACCTCAAGACCGACCCCTACGGCACCTACTTCGAAGCCCCGCCCAACAACGCCTCCATCGTCTGCGATGTCCGCAAACACCAGTGGCAGGATGGCGAATGGATGGCCCGCCGCGCCGAGGGCGGCCAGGCCGACCAGCCGATGTCCGTCTATGAGGTGCACCTCGGCTCCTGGCGCCGGCTCCTTGAGGACAACCAGCGTCCGCTCAACTACCGCGAACTCGCCCACGCCCTCGGCGACTATGTCACCGAGATGGGCTTCACCCATGTCGAGCTCATGCCGGTGGCCGAACACCCGTTCGAAGGCTCCTGGGGCTACCAGGTGACCGGCTTTTTCGCCCCCACTCACCGCTTTGGCCGCCCGGCTGATTTCCAATACTTCGTCGACCACCTCCACCAGCGCGGCGTCGGCGTGATCCTCGACTGGGTGCCAGCCCACTTCCCGCGCGACAGCTTTGCCCTGTCCTATTTCGACGGCACCCACCTCTACGAGCACGAAGACCCCCGCCTCGGAGCCCACCAGGACTGGGGCACTCTCATCTTCAACTACGGCCGCCACGAGGTCCGCTGCTTTCTCATCGCCAATGCCCTCTCATGGTTGGACCGCTACCATATCGACGGCCTGCGGGTCGATGCGGTCGCCTCCATGCTCTACCTCGATTATTCGCGCAAGGAGGGCGAGTGGATTCCCAACCGCTACGGCGGTCGCGAAAACCTCGAGGCGATCGACTTTCTCCGCACCGTCAACGACCGCGTCCACGAGTACTACCCCGGGACCATCATGGCCGCCGAAGAGTCCACCTCCTGGCCCGGCGTCACCAAGCCCACTTTTCTCGGCGGGCTTGGCTTCGACCTCAAGTGGAACATGGGCTGGATGCACGACACCCTCCGCTATTTCTCCAAGGACCCCATCCACCGCCGCTGGCATCAGAACGACCTCACCTTCGGCATGCTCTACCAGTACGCCGAGCGCTTCATCACCGTCTTTTCCCATGACGAAGTCACCCATGGCAAAGGCTCCATGTTGATGAAAATGGGGTCGTGGTCGATCCACGACAAAGCTTGCAACCTCCGCGCTCTCTACGCCCACATGTGGGCCTGGCCGGGCAAAAAACTGCTCTTCATGGGCGGGGAGTTCGGCCAGTCCGCCGAGTGGAACTACGCCGCCAGCCTCGACTGGCACCTCTGCCAATACCTCGACCACGAAGGCATTCGCCTCGTCCTCAAGGACCTCAACCGCCTCTACCGCGAGCAGCCCGCCTTCCACGCCGGCGATTTCGAACCCAAAGGCTTCCAGTGGGTGAGCTGCTGGGACGCCGAGGGAAGCATCGTCGCCTACCTCCGCCAGCACGAGGAACGGGAGGATTTCTTCCTCGTCGTCGGCCATTTCACCCCCGTGGTCCGCACCGGATACCGCATCGGGGTACCCCGGGGCGGTTTCTGGAAAGAGGCCATCAACACCGACTCCGCCCTCTACGGTGGCGGCAATACCGGCAACCATGGCGGCCTCATGGCCGATGCCATCCCCGCCGACGGACTGCCCTTTTCTCTCAGCCTCTCGCTCCCGCCCCTCTCCACTTCCATCCTCGAGTGGGTCGGCTGACCCCGGCGCCGGCACCCGTCCGGCTGCCGCCTGAAGTCAGGCAGCCTCCGGCCGGGGCGGAGCGGTGCCACCGTCAGAATACGATTCCGAATTCGACCCGGGCGGAGATGCCGGGTGCGAAACCGAGCCCGTATTGGTCACGATCGTCGAAGAGGTTGTTGATATTCAGCTGCACCCGGCTGTCGCGGTCGAGCCAGCGAAAGCTGTAGCGGACCATTGCATCCACGTTCAATCGCGAGCTGGTGAAGAGCGAAAGCGGATTGCCGTCGGCATCAACTTGGAGTTGGCCGGAACCATCGGTGCGCGAACTGACGAACTCGCGCTTAGACTCCCACTGCCCGCCGAGTCCAATGGTAAGGCCCCCCAATGGGCTGTCTTCGACAAAGCTGTAGGTGCTCCACAAGGACACGGCGTGTTTGGGAGTATCATCATCCGAGCCCGAGCCGAGGTAGCCGGCGCCAGTCCAGGTGGAGGTGTCGGTGGGGTCGGTGTAGGCCTCCTCAAGGGCGAAGCCGCTCAGGCCCCAACTGCCGTCGGGAAAGTACCAATTGGCCCAACGATCCTCTGGATAGGGGTAACGGGGAAACTTGCCGACATTGAGCGTTTGGCGCTTCAGCCGGGAGTACGTTCCAAAGACCTGCAGTTGGTCGGTGGGTGCCCAAAGCAGTTGCAGATCCCAGCCTTTCGACTCGTCGTCGCCAACGTTGAAGGCTTGGTAAGTGCCCCGGTCGGGAGCAGCCCGGTCCATGGTGGCAATATTGACGTTGGGATCTTCGATATCAAAGAACCACCCGGGCCAGCCCTGGCCGGTGGCAACGTTGGCATAGACTCTGTCCATGTAGGCCGCGCCGGCGGGATGGGAGGCGTTGAGATACCACTTGTCGTCGAGGATATAGGCTGCGCCGGCATCCTTGGCCGCGTTCCATTCGTTAATCGCATTGAGCTGGGCTGGAGACCAGTCGGCCTGCCCGGGCTCGGGATTGGCGCCTTGCACGAGGTAGGTAATGGGGCGGGTCGGGTCAAACTGGCCTTTGGCGGGCGCAGGCGACCACCAGTAGAAATAAGGGGTGCCGGTGCGGTCGATGGTGAAGCGGGAAATCGTGCCGGAAAGCCGGCCTTCGAGGAGATCGACTTTAATGCCAAACTCGCGGCTTTTGGCCACCGTGGCGTCGATCGGCCGGCCTTCACCATCGCGCAAGCCTTCGAAATTGGGCACAATACCTTCGGCCTGGAGGGCGAAGACGGACACTTCCGGGGTGATTTCAAAGCTCACTCCGATCTGGCCGGTGTTCTTGGTCTGGGCTTCCCGGTTGATGTCGCTGCTGTTGGCCGGGTTGATGGCATCGATGCGCACGACATGATTGTCATTGCGGTCGCGGCGTATCCCTCCCACGACGGTCAGGCGGCTATCCAACCAAGTTCCCTGGTAAACGGCGTAGCTGCCCTGGTTCCAGGCTTCATTACGCTCATTCGCGATCCGGCCCATGGGCACGTCGGGCGATCCGTCGCCCTGAATGCCGAAACGGATGTGGGACACATCGGTTGGATTCTTGTAATTGCTGGTGCCGGGCAGGGTGCGGTCGGTGCGGATCTTTTTATCGGAATACTCTTCCGAACGTCCCAGCAAAATACTGTGTCTCATGCCGAGCCAGCGGCTGTCACTCATGGTTTCAAAAGAGTAGGTGAGTTCGGCACGGACCTGCTCGCGGTTGATCTTCTCGTAGAAATCGGTCCAGTTGTACTGGAAGGTGACATCATCGATTGTTCCGGCGGAAAAAGAACCGTCGTCGGGCGTCAGGGGAGCCACGTTGACGGAGCCGCGCTGTGAAGCCGGACCCACCCCGACTTGGAGGGCTCCGCCCACATCGAGGCCGCTGAAGCGGGCCATGGACACATTGTAGCCGAGGTTGAGATAGAGATCCTCGGCCAAACGTTGCTGCAGTTTCAGCAAAACATTGTATGCCTTGGTGTCGAGCCGGGTGTCCGGGCCGGACCAGCGGAAGGTTCTCCGGTCCTTGCCGGGGAAATCGAGGAAGCCGGCCCGCTCGAGGCGGTCCTGCTGGTCGGCAGGCACATCGGCCCGGGCGCGGACGCTCTGGAAGCCCAGGCCCCGGCGCTCATCCTCGCCATACTCGAAATCAAAGGTGAGCTCGGTGCCGCTGAAAGGCCGGTAAACCACCACGGGGGCGAGAAAGTAATGCTCGTTTTTGAACAACTCCGTATGGTCACCTTTGGATTCCGCCGCCCCGCTGATGCGGAAGCCCAGTTGTGGCGCATCTTCAAAGGCGAGGTTAATATCAAATGATCCCCGTACATAGTCATGGCTGCCAAAGCCCACAATCGCCTCCACGCGCGTCGCGCCCAAGGGTCGCTTGGGCAGGTAATTAACAATTCCTCCGAAGTTACCGATGCCGTACAGCAACGCCGCCGGGCCGCGCACCACCTCGATCCGGCCGATGTTCGCGGAGTCGGTCGAGTGCTGGCGGCGGAATCCATCGCGCAGCACCGAGTCGGTGATAAAGCCGCGGAGCTTCACCGTGGTCTGGGTTTTGTTGGCCGTGGCGCCTTCGGTACTGTGCACCCCGCCGGCATGGACAAAGGTGGTGCCCTGCCCGGCGTCGTTCTGCGACCGCAGGATGATACCGGCGCTTTAGCGCAAGGAATCGCGCAGATTCTTCGCCCCGACATCCCGCATAAACTCCTCGGTGATGACCTCGATGGGCATGGGGATGTCCTTGATTGCGGTGTTAAGGCGGGAACCGCTGATCGTGTTGGTGGCGCGGTAGCCCCGGTCTCCTTCGGTTGAAACAACGAAGGGGCTGAGAATATAGATGTCGTCGTCCGAATCCCCGGCGGGGGCAGGCGTTTGGGCCAAGACTGGGGATAACGCCAGCAGGGACGCAAGCATCCAAGGCAGACGGAGAGAAGGCTTACTCAAAGGAGTAGTCATGGGGTGCGGGGTTGAGTTTGTTGGGTGGTCGTTGTCACAGGCCATCAAGCCTTCACCGCGGAGTGAGACAACCGGAGTGTTACTGACGCCGTTCAGTAAACGCTTCAGAGCAGGGGGCCGCGTTCCCGGCCCGCCCCGGGTGCGGTCGGTCCGGCAACCCATTTGCCCGCCAGGAGGTGGAGGCGACCTCGTTCATCGGTGCCGAATTCGCACCGCTCCAGCCGCGCCACCAAGTGCTCGATGGCGATCGCCCCCATCCGCCGGTTGTCCTGGAAGATGCCCGCAACTTCCCCGAGGGCCTGCTCCTCCAGCGACAAACTCACCATCCCGACCGATGGCGGCAGCGGGTAATGGCCAAAGGGATTCAGCTCGCTCATGATGACCACATCGGGCTTTTCGCGCCGGAACCATCCGGGGATCGCGGCCATGATGTCGTCCGTGCTTTCGGGCATCAATGGTTTGACCCGGTCCTTGGCGGGCAGGCCGGCCTGGGCGAAATGGCAGGCCGCCATCCAGCGGTCTCCAAGACGCTCACTCAACTGCCGGCTGATGATGAACCCAATCCGCCGGTAGCCCAGTGCCCGGCATTCCTGGATCGCAAGCAGGGCGGATTGGAAGTGATCGTTGGAAACGCGCTCAATCGGCGGATTGGCCACACTCATGTCGATGCCCACGACGGCGAAGTCCGCAAAGTCGAGTTCGATGGAATGCTCCCCCATCGGCAGTGGTGCGATCAGCATGCCGAGAACTCCTCGGGCCTGCAGCACCTGCCGGTAACGCTTTGGAGTCATGCCCGGAGCACGGAGCGCAAATTCCTCCAGCCGGTATCCCAGATCCTCGGCCCGGGCGCGTGCGCCTTCGTGCATCTCGATGAACATACTGTAACTGCGCCACGGCGCGACCTCCGGATCCGTGGTCACGTAGGCCAGCACGGTATGGCGCTGCAGGGCCCGCCGGGAGTGCAGTGACGTCATCAGCGCGGAAACCAGGGGATTGGTTTTGTAACCGAGCTTTTCCGCAGCGGCGAAGATGCGGCTGCGGGTGACCGGTGGAATGCTCCGGTCATTGCGCAGCGCGAGCGATACCGTGGAGCGTGCCACTCCCGCCTCTTTCGCCACATCCTGCATGGTCGGCGGGACTTTGGCCATCTCCACGTATCTGCCGCCACCACCTCGCCGGTGCAAGCACGGGTTCCGCAGTGAACGGATCCTCTGCAAGGAGGTTGGCGGCGAAGGTGTTGCGAGCGGCTTTGGCCCGGCTGTTGAACGGTGCCAGTAAAGCTGCTTTTGCCTCGGCGGTTCATCCTGGTGTCATTTCGCGGACCGGGAATGGTACCCGGCACGAAACCCCGTTCTTGCATCATGCCTTTGGTTACACCCCCCACTCCCATGGACGCCAGCCCCGCCCCCGCCGGCTCCTGGTGCGCCATCGACGACGAACGCTGCTACCAAATCGACCATACCCAGGCGCTGCCGCCGTTTCTGATCAACTTGGTCACCGCATCCGATCTCTGGATGTTTGTCGCCAGCAATGGCGCCCTCACCGCCGGGCGGGGCAGTGCCGAAGGTGCTCTCTTCCCCTACCAGACCGTCGACCGGATTTACGACAGCATCGGCCACGCCGGCCCTTTCACCCTCCTGGAGGTCGCCACTCCCACCGATGCATACCTCTGGGAACCCTTCAGTGCCGATGTCTCCTCCGATCCGGCCATTGTCCGCCGGTTGACTAAAAGCACCACCGGAAACCGCCTCTGGTTCGAGGAAGTCCACACCCGGCTCGGGCTGACCTTCCGCTATGGATGGGCCTCGGCCGATGCCCTTGGCTGGGTTCGCACTTGCGAGCTGGCCAATACGGGGGAAAAAACGCTTAACGTTCGGGTGCTCGACGGTCTCCGCAATCTCCTCCCCGCGGGCATCCCCCAACGCATCGAGGCAGCCAGCAGCAACCTCGCTGATGCTTACAAAACCTCCGAACTCCAGTCTCCGGGCACCCTCGCGGTCTATGCCCTCGCCGCCGGCATCACCGACCATCCCGTACCACTGGAAAGTCTCCGCGCCTCCATCGCCTGGTCCCGTGGTCTGCCCGGCGCAACCATCCTTCTCTCCGATCGCCAGGTGCCGGACTGGCGGGCGGGCCGGCAGCCCGTCCCGGAAACCCACTGCCGCGGCCTCCGCGGCGCTTACTTGCTCACCGCCACCATTGCCCTCGCCCCGGGCGGCCGCGAGTCCTGGCTCATCGTCGCCGATACCGGCCTCGACCAGACGAGCGTTCTTCATCGGATCCAGAATCTGGATACAACCGACCCCGAAGCCGCCTGCCGCCGCTCCACCGCCGCGCTCCGCACACTGATTGGCGCTGCCGACGGAGCGCAGGCGGGCGGGGAGGAAACCGTCGCCGCCCACCATTGGGCCAATGTCCTTTTCAACGTCCTCCGCGGTGGTGCGTTTCTCGACGGACCGAACATCCCCGGCGCGGACTTCGCCGCCCATGCCGCCCGGCACAACCGCGCCGCGGCCGCCCGGCACGCCCCGACCCTCCAATCGCTGCCGGAAACGCTCCACCGCGACGACTTGCTCGCCCGGATCGAAGCGCTCGCCGATCCCGACCTCGCCCGCATCGCCGCGGAATACCTGCCCCTGCGCTTCAGCCGTCGTCATGGCGACCCCAGCCGGCCGTGGAACCAGTTCTCCATCCGCCTCCGCGACTCCCGGGGTCGCCGCCTGCTCGCTTATGAGGGCAACTGGCGCGACATTTTCCAGAATTGGGAAGCCCTTTGCCTGAGCTGCCCGGCTTTCTTTGAGGCTGTCATCGCCAAGTTTCTCAACGCCTCCACGGCCGACGGTTTCAATCCCTACCGCATCTCGCAGGAAGGCATTGACTGGGAGGTCCCCGACCCCGGCGATCCATGGTCATCGATCGGCTACTGGGGCGATCACCAGGTGATCTACCTGCTCAAGCTCCTCGAGTGGTCCTCCCGGCACCGGCCCGACGGGCTGCCGCGAACTTTGCGCGAACGCCGTTACGCCTATGCCAATGTTCCGTATCGTATCACCGGATACGCGGCGATGCGGAACGATCCCCGCTCCACCATCGTCTTCGACCGCGAACTCGACCACGCCATCCGACGGCGCCTGCCCGGCATCGGCGCCGACGCCCGCCTCCTCGCCGATCGCGAAGGCCGGGTTCTCCACGTCAGTCTGGCCGAAAAGCTGCTCGTGCTGGTGCTGAACCGGCTCACCCACTTCATTCCCGGCGGAGGCATCTGGATGAACACCCAGCGGCCGGAGTGGAACGACGCCAACAACGCCCTCGTTGGCTACGGCGTCTCCGTCGTCACCCTCGCCTACCTTCGTCGCTTCCTCGACCATCTGCGCCGGGTCTTTGCTCCGGCCTTGGGCACACCTCCCCTTCGCCTCTCGGGGCCGCTGGCCGAACTGGCGCGGACGGCCCGCCGGACGCTCGACCAAGCCGATCCAAAGGATCCGGACCCCGGCCGCCGCAGGGAGCTGGTCGACGCCCTCGCCACCGCCGGCGAGTGCTACCGCAGCCGGGTCTATGACGGCGGCATGGAGGAATCGGACGACCTTGATCCCGCCGAGGTCATCCGCCTCCTCGACCTCGCCCTCAACTTCGTCGATCAAAGCCTCCTGGCCAACCGCCGCCCCGATCATCTCTTCCACGCCTACAACCAGCTAGAGTTCAGCGAAACGCCCCCGGGCCTTTCCCTGCACCGCCTGCCGCTGATGCTGGAAGGCCAGGTCGCCGTCCTCAGCTCGGGGTTGCTCACTCCGGCCGAAACCGTCGCGCTGCTCGAAGGCCTGCGCCGCAGCCCGCTCCACCGGGCCGACCAGAACAGCTACCTTCTCTACCCCGACCGCACCTTGCCGGGGTTTCTGGAGCGCAACCGCATCCCCGCCGAACGCGTGGCGGCCAGCGCTCTGCTCGCGGCCCTCGCCAAAGCGGGAGACGACCGCCTCATCGTCCAAGATCCCGCCGGCTGCCACCGTTTCCACCCCGATCTCGTAAGTGGCGAAGCCCTCGCGGCCCGGCTGGATGAGTTGGCCGCCGAACCGCGTTGGGCCGACTTGGTCCATGCCTCCCGAGAGGAAGTTCAGGCCTGCTACGAAGCCGTCTTCCGTCACCGCGCTTTCACCGGCCGCTCGGGCTCCATGTTCGGTTTCGAAGGCCTCGGCTGCATCTATTGGCACATGGTGGCCAAACTTCTGCTCGCCATCCAGGAGTCGCTCTTCACCGCAGCGGACAAAGCCGCTCCGGAAGTGCCGCGTCTGACCGAGCTCTATTATGACGTGCGCACCGGGCTGGGTTTCAACAAAAGCCCCGCCGCCTACGGAGCGTTCCCCACCGATCCCTATTCGCACACTCCGGGTCATGCCGGCGCCCAACAACCCGGCATGACCGGGCAGGTGAAGGAGGAAATCCTCACCCGCTTTGGAGAACTCGGGGTTCGGATCGAAAACGGATGCCTCGGCTTTCGCCCTTTCCTCCTGCGGGCCTCCGAGTTCAGCCCGAACGCGATCCCCTTCCCCGTTTTCGGCCGCGGGGAAACCAGCGGTGCCATGGAAATCCCGCCCGCCTCCCTCGGATTCACCTACTGCAGCGTGCCCGTCATCTACCGGCTCGGGAGTGGACCGGCCTCGCTCCTGGTTGACCAAGCAAAAGGGAATACGGCCATGATTCCCGGTTCCGTGCTTCCCGCGGAATTCAGTGCCCGCGTGTTTGCGCGCGACGGCTCCATCCGGCGGATTGAGGCAAACCTCGGCGGCGACTACACCCCGCTGCCCTGACCACCCATCGGGATCAACAGTCCATCCGCACAATGATCTTGCCGAAACCGCCGCCGGCCCGGTTTTGCCGCTGGGCTTCGACGGTCTCCTCGAGCGGATAGACCCGCTCGACCGGCACCCGCAGGCGACCCGCCTCGACCAGCCGGGCGAGAAAGTCAAAGTCCTCCGCCACCGGGGCCGCCCGGACCACCCTGAGGTAACCGCCCCGCAACCGCGCCACGATCTTGCCAAACGGATACGTCGGCGAGGGCAGCGTGGTGATGAAACGCCCACCCCGCACCAGCAACCGCAAACCCCGCAGTGCCGGCAGTGTCGCGGCCGCATCAAAGACGAGGTGGAAAAACTCCGGCCGCCTCCAGACCGGTCCCTCCCGGTAGTCCCAGACCTCGGCCGCCCCGAGGTCGTGGAGCCGGTCGGCCTGTTCGGCCCGGGCCACCGCCCAGGCGCGCCCGCCAAGTGCCTGCGCCAATTGCAGGGCCAGGCATCCCACCCCGCCGGCCGCGCCATTGATCAGGACCGACTCCCCCTCCTGCAGGCGACCGAGCGTGCGCAGCGATTGCAGCGCGGTCAGCCCCGCCAAAGGCAGGCCGGCCGCTTCCTCCCAGTCCATCGCAGGAGGCATGGGCGCCAGGCAGGAAACCGGCGCCGCCATCAACTCGGCCCAACCGCCGCCGCGGTTTGGCGGCACCATCCCGATCACCCGGTCACCCACCCGGAACGGACCCTCCTTCGACGCCACCGCGACAACCTCACCGCTGAAGTCGCAGCCAGGTATCCACGGCATCACTACAGGAAAGATCAACTTCAACTTGCCCGTGGCGATCTTCCAGTCCACCGGGTTGACCGAGGCCGCCCGGATTCGAACCAGCACCTCCCCCGCAACCGGCACCGGATCCGGCCGTTCCGAGATCCGGAGGGCATCAGCAGTGCCGAGGCGTTCGAGCACCGCCGCCCTCATCGGGAAGGGAAGGGTTGTATCATGCAAGCCACGACACGCATGGCCGCTGCACCGTCCTTCATTCTTCCGGCCGGGCGCATGCTCCTAAAGCGGAATCCGCACACCCCTGCGCAGAAAGGTCGGCCGGTCGAGATCCTCCCCGTGGTAGAGCGTATGGTCGGTCGGTTCGAAATACCCCCGGTCTGCCTCGTCGGAGAAAGCGAATTCCTCTTGGAGCGGCTTGGTGGCGGTGACTGCGGGCGACCGCTGGCGGGCGGCTGCCCCGCTCCCGGCGTGGTCCCCTCCGTCGATTTCCCGCGGAGCCTGCTCGCCCTCGGGAGCGCCCCGTCCGGCGAAGCTCGCCGGCTGGGAAGCGGCGCGGGGCTTCGGCCGCGCCACCCTCCGAACCGAGCGGGTCCCGACTCCATCCATGTCGGTGGTTCCGAGCACACACAGCTCGACGCGGCCGTCCCAGTCCTCGTCAATGACCGCTCCCATGGTGACGTGGGCATCGCGCCCAAACTCTTCGGCCACGTTGGACATGAGGTGGTTGACCCCGTCGAGGGTGAGATCCGGACCCCCAATGATGTTGACCAGCAGCCGGTCGGATTTACGGGGAAAATCCGGGGTATGGAGCAGCGGGCAGAGCCGGAAATCCTCGAGGGCGAGGTCGGCGGCATCGGCGCCCTCGCCGTAGCCCAGCCCGAAAAGCGTCTTGCCCCCCCGGGTCGGAAACACACTGCGGATGGAGGCAAAATCCAGGTTGATCATGCCGGTGCGGAAAAGCATCGCCCAGATGGAGGTGACGGCGCGGTCGATCCAGCGGTCGCCCATGGCGAGGGCTTCGAGAACGCCGTCCTTTTCACTGCTCTGCTGGAGGAGGAGGTCATTGGGCAGCGGCACGACTGCGTCGCAAGCTGAGCGCAGGGCGATGAGCCCCTCCTCGGCCTGCCGCGCCCGGCGGCCACCTTCGAAAGTGAACGGCATGGTGACAAAGGCCATCACCAGCGCGCCCGCTTCCGAGGCCACTTCGGCTAGGACCGGAGCGGCTCCGCTCCCGGTGCCGCCGCCCATGCCGGCGAGGATCACGGCGAGATCAACCCCCTCGACCAGCTCCCGGAGACGATCCCGGTCGGCCTCGGCGGCAAGGCGCCCCCGCTCCGGATCACCGCCGGCTCCGAGCCCGCGGGTCACTCCCGCCCCCAGCAGCAGCCGTTCCTCCACCGGGGAGGAGCCGAGGGCCTGCGTATCGGTGTTGACCGCGGCGACTTTGAGGCTGGACAGATTCTCCATCCTCAGCCGGTCGACCGCGTTGGTGCCGGCGCCACCGACGCCGATCATTTTCAGGTTCACGGTTTCAGGCGGGTTGGCGATGGCTTCGGGCTGGTCTGGTTCCATGGCAGGGAAAGGGGTTCAGGATGCGGGGAGCAGACCGCGGAAGGCGCGTTTCATGCGGCCGAAAAGGCCCGGCGAGGCGGTTTCTTCCGGAAGGGTGGAGACTCCATAGTAAAGCAGGCCGAGGACGGTGGAAAACTCGGGGGAGCCAAGCTCCGAATCCCCGTCATACATGAAATTGTGGCCCCGCCGTGCTTGAATTCCAAATACGGAAGAGGCGGCATCCTCGATCCCGGGCAGCCGGGAGCTGCCGCCGGTCAGAATGACTCCGGCATCGAGCTGGCCGAGCGGCACTTCCTCGCCAACCTCCTTGCCGATGATGGAGAACAACTCCGCGACCCGCAGCTCGAGGATGGTTTCGATGGAGTGACGGGGCAGGCGGCGGTCGCCGATGGAGAGGTCGCCATCCAGCCAGACGAGGTCATCCTTGACCCGCGGTCCGGCTTGGGCACGGCCGTAGGTGAGCTTGATCTTCTCCGCCTGGGCGCGGTTCAGGCGCAGCCCGATGCTGAGATCATTGGTCAAATGGTCGCCGCCAACCGGCAGCGTGCCGGCAAGGTAGCAGGCGCCGTGGCGGTAGACCGCGAAATCCGTCGTGCCCTGGCCGATGTCGAGCACCATGACCCCGCTTTCGCGCTCCTCCGCCGTGGTCACCATGATGCCCGAGGCAAGCCCGGCATGAAGGATTTCCCGCACTTCGAGGCGGAAGTTGTTTACCAAGTGAAGCATCTCGCTGACCTGGGTCTGATCACCGGTCAGGATCCAATAACCGGCGGTGAGCGCCCTGCCTTCATGATGGACGGGGTCGCGCACGAGGCGACCGTCAAGCAGGAAGGGCCGTGGCGTTTGCTGGATAATGGTCCGCCCTTCGGACACCCGGCAGTCGCCCGCCAACGTCCGGATGGAATCCACCTCCTCGTCCGAGACCGGCCGGCCGGCGCGGCCCACCTGATGGGTGAGGGAATGAAGCTCTCCACGGACGTGGCCGCCCGAAATGGCCAGAAAGACTTGGTCGCCGGTCACACCGGCTTGGTCCTCGGCCGCTTGGATGGCGGCATGGGCGCAGGCGCTGGCCGAGCGGATGTCAACCGCTTCGCCTTTCATGATACCCTTCGAGGTGGTCCGGCCGAAGCCGATGATGTTGACCGAGTGACCGTCCAGTTCGCCGACGGTGGCGACGACTTTGGAGGTTCCGATTTCGAGTGCGATGATGATCGAGGAAGCGCTTCGCATACAGGTGAGGCGGCTAACGGGAAAAGGTGGTGGTGGCGCGGGCGCGGGGACCGGCCTGCCGGGTGGTGGCGTGCTCGACCGGCACCTGGCCGGGGAGGGAAAGATCGATCGTCCGAGGCGGTGTCCGGGGCCGGGTGCGGTAGAAATCCAGAATGTAGTCGAGCCGCTGGAGCTGGGGCAGGAGTTCCCCTTGGCCGAATATAACCACCGGTCCACCCGAGCCGCGCACGCCGATGAGGCCGTCCTCGCGGAGCTGGACCACCCGCCAGGACCGGCGAATGTCCGGGGCCAGGTTCTGGGATCGCTCCAGAAAATCGGCCACCCGCTCCATCCCTTCGATGGGGGCAATCCCCTCGCCATCCCGGACGAGTTGGCTCACCTCCAGGAACGGCAGCCGCTCGAGCATCTCACGGTCGTGGCCCCGGCCGTTGAAAACCACTCCGTCCCGCGCCACCAGCCGGACCTCCGGTGCCAAATGAGGCTCGGCAATCAGGATCCGCGCTACAGGCACGCGCTCCTCGAGGGTCACGACGAGAGTGTCGGGAAATCGGCGGGACACCACCGCCAGCCGCACCTGCCCCTCGCGCTCAAGGCGGGCCTTGGCGGCGGCGAGGTTGATCCTGACCAGAGGCGTCCCCTGCTCGACCATCATCACCCGCTCGATCCAGGCTTGGTCGAGCACGCCGTCCGTGCGCAGCTCGATCGCCCGCAGCGGCTCTCCCCGGACCAAACCGCCGAATCCACTGAAGGTGCCCTGCGCCGAGCCGAGGGCATACAATGCGCCGGCGACCAGCGCGGCCACGCAGACAAATGCTCCGGCCAGCCCCAGCCAGTGCCGGCGGCGGCGGCGGCGGGCTTCGCCGGTGCGGGCCTGCCCGCCGACGGACTGCGGGATGGAGCGCCAGCTGGAGCCGCGGACGCGTTCGTTGGTAGTGGTTTTTTTGCGACGGGCCATGGTCATTCGGGGTGGCGGTGGCGGTGGCGGTGGCGTTCAAGGGCGGGGCCGATCATGGCCCGTACCAGGGAGGCAAAGTCGTGGCCGCAGCAGGAGGCGCTCATCGGCAGCAGACTGGTTTCTTTCAATCCCGGAAGCGTGTTCACTTCAAGCAGATAGGCTTCCGCTTCCTCGCCGGTCAGGAAAAAATCGATACGGGCGAAGTCGCGGCAACCGCAGGCGGACCAGACGGTCTCGGCATGGCCGCGCAGTCGTGCGGCGGTCTCGTCGCGAAGGGGGGCGGGAGCAAGAAACTCGGTCTTGCCCTTGGTGTACTTGTGTTCGTAGTCGAAAACCCCCGACAACGGCCGCACCTCCACCACCCCCATGGCCCGGCCCTCCAGAACGCCGACGGTCAGCTCCCGGCCGCGCAGGCGCCGCTCCAGCAGCCAGCGGCCGGAGGAGTTTTCGGCCAGCCATGCCCGCAGCGCCTCCGGCCCCTCGAGCATGGCGAGGCCCACGCTGCTGCCCTCCGCTTCGGGCTTGGCAACCAGGGAAGGGCCCAGCCGGTCGAGGATTTCATCGGTGGCGGGCGCATCAACCGCATCGATCGCAAGACCTTCCACCACCGGGATACCGGCGGCGGCGGCGGCGGCTTTGGTGCGGGACTTGTTGAAACAAAGTTCGCTGGCGGCGGCATCGCAACCGGCATACTCGACCCCGGCGGCATCGAGCAGCCGCTGCATGCCGCCGTCTTCGCCAAAACGGCCGTGCAGGGTGGAGAAGACGACATGGCGGTCGGGATCGAGACCGTCGGGCAGGGCCGCCTCGGTGATCTCGAACCAAGCCGCCTCACCCAACTGCCGCAACGCTTCATAGGCGGCCCGGCCGGAGCCCAGTGAAACCTCCCTCTCGGCGGAGATGCCACCCGCAAAAACCGCCACCACCGGGGCCTTCATTTCTCCAGCTCCTCCTTCCATTCACGGCCATAGAGCAGGACTTCCGGCTCAAGCTCGATGCCGCGCCGGTCGCGCACCTGCTCGCGGATGCGGCGAACCAAGGCGACGACCTCGGCGCTGGTGGCCCGGCCGCGATTGACGATGAAATTGCCATGCACCCGGGAGACCTCGGCATCGCCAATGCGTTCGCCCTTCAACCCAAGCTCATCGATCAACCGGCCGGCCGAGTCGCCCGGAGGATTTTTGAAGATGCAGCCCGCGCTCGGCTCCCGTGGCTGGGTCTCCCGGCGGCGACGCTGATAGTCGCGGAGAACGGAGCGGATGCGCTCCGGCGTCTCGCGGGGAGGACGGCCCAAGACTGCCCCGAGCGCGATCGACTCGCCCAGCTCCAGACAATGGCGGTAGCCAAAGTGGATGCGCTCCCGGGGCAGGACGCGAACGGCGCCGGCGGGCGTCATCACGTGGACTTCCTCCACAAGATCGAATATCCACCCGCCCATGGCCCCGGCATTCATCTTCAGCGCCCCGCCCACCGTGCCCGGGATGCCCTCGAGAAATTCATAGCCACCCCACCCCTGCAGGCAGGCGGAGCCGGCGAGTTTCACCAGCCGCACCCCCGCGCCCGCCCACAGCCGCCCGCGCGGCATCTCCACCAGCCGCGTCCACCAGGGCCGCGCCAGCCGCACCACCAGGCCGTCAATGCCATCATCGGGGACGAGCAGATTGGAGCCGCGGCCAAGCAGATGCACCGGCAGGCCGTATCCCGCCGCCCAGCGGAGCAGACTGGCCAGATCGCCCGCGTGGGCGGGTTCCGCGTAAAAGCGGGCCGGCCCGCCCACTTTGAGCGTGGTCTTCGGTCCGAGCGGCTCCCGCTCGCGGAAATCCGCTCCGGCGGACAGCTCCGGGGCGGCGGCCCCGTCCCCGCCGGCAAATCGGGCACGAAGCTCGGCAACGAAGGCGCGGGCGGTTTCCGCAATATCACCGGCCCCAAGAAAGAGAATCCGGTCACCTTCCCCGGTTGTGTTCCGTAAGTGGTTGCGTGCTGTGGTGCTGTCTTCCGCGACCAGGAAAGGCCGCCCGGCCCGCGCCCGCTCCAACTCTTTCCGCAGAGTACCAAAGCCGCCGCTGGGTGGCACCGGCTCCCCCGCCCCATAGACGGGCATGAGAATCAGGGGCCCGACGTTCGCCAGGGCGGCCGCAAATCCGGCCGCGAATCGTTCGGTGCGGCTGTGGCGGTGGGGTTGAAAAACCACCACCAGGCGACTCGCCCGGTCAACCGCCAGCGACTCCAGCAGTGCTTCGATCTCGCCGGGGTGGTGGGCGTAGTCTTCCATTACGAGCGGTCCGGGGCCTGCGTGGAGCAGCGCCTGCCGGCGGTGGACGCCGGGAAACGCCTTCCAGGCCGCGGCCGGGGGCAGGGCGTTGGCAAGCCGCAGGGCGGCGGCGAGCGCGGCGGCGGCATTAAGAGCATTGAAGCCCCCGCGCAGGGGCAGGAAAAACTCCGGCCGGCCGAGCGGGGTCTGCATCCGCAGCGCCTGGCCGTCCGGCTCGTCGCGGCGATCCTCCACCGTGACCTCGCCCCCGGACCCGAACCGGATGACCCGCGTCGAGCCTGCGCGCGAGAGCAGGCGGGCAGTCGCTTCACACTCCGCGTTGACCACCGCGGTCCCGCTGGTGCGCGCCAGCAATTCCGCGAAGGCGGTTTCGGCCGCTTCGCGAGTCGGATAACGGTCGCTGTGATCCCAGTCGACATTGACCAGGACGGTGATTTCAGGGCGGAAGCCGCCGATCGTGCCGTCGCTTTCATCGACCTCGGCCAAAAGCCAGCCTCCCTCCTCCGCCAGACGCCCCGGAGCCCGGAAGGGATCCCGGAAACGCCCGCCAAGTATGTATCCAAACGGCACCTTCAACTCATCGAGCAAGTGAATGAGAAGGGCGCAGGTGCTGGTTTTCCCGTGTGATCCGGCCACGGCGATGAAACGATGCCGCCGGGCCAGCGCGGCCAGCAGCTCCCCGCGCCGCAGGACAGCCAAGCCCGCCGCCTCGGCCGCCCGCAGCGTGGGATGGTCCGGGCGGACCGCGCTGCTGAAGACCACCCGCTCCGCCTCCGCGGGCAGCACCCCCGGAGGCAGGACCCGCACCCCCGCGGCCGCCAACTCGCCGGCCGCTTCCCCGGAGAGGGAATCGTCCTCGCCGCTGACCGCGACCCCGGCGGCCGCCAAGTAGCGGGCCAGGGGAGCCATGCCCATCCCCGCCACCCCAACGAAGTGGTGCGGCCCGCGCATGGGGGGCGCGGTGGAGTCGGGAACGGTCCGGGTGGATGGGGTCGCGGCGGCGGTCATGCTTCAGGCGACGGCGGGCTGGTCCGCCGGGGTCGAAGGGTTCTCCCTTTCGCGGAGTAGGGCGGCAAGGTCGTCGAGTATGACTTTGAGCGCATCCTCGCGGTCGAGACGCTCTTGATTGGCTTGGAAACAACCCAGCAGCCAGTCGTTGAAAACGACGTCGCGGACCTCGGCGAGCAGGTCACCGAGAAAAGCCTCGGACACGACCAGACCTGCGCCCTGACGTTCGAAAAAGCGCGCATTGGCTTCCTGGTGGTTGTCCGCCGAGCCCGGCAGCGGCACGAGGATCGCGGGGAGCCGACAGCGGATCAGCTCCGCCAGTGTCCCTGCCCCCGCTCGCGCGACCGCGAGATCGCCGGCGGAAAGCACGTGCGCCATTCGGTCGGTGAAAGGGGTGAAGATCGCCTTGACCTTTTGGCCGTGACGGGAGCGATTCTCGAAAGAGCCGGCCGCACCTTTGCCGGGGCCGGTGACACAGTAGATCTGCACTCCCTCCCGGACAAGAGCATCGAGATTCTGCCGCACCCAACGGTTGAGCACTTCGGCACCCTGGCTGCCGCCGAGCACGACCAGAACAGGCTGGGAGGGGTTCAGCCCGAGTTCCTCGCGCGCCTTGGCCCGGGTGATCCGGTGCAATTCGCGGCGCAGCGGGTAGCCGGCATGGCGGATCCGGGAGAGCCGCAGCTTGCCCATCAAAATGCCCGGAGGCAGATAAACCCGCCGGGCACCGGGACCAAAAAGACGGATGGTGCGGCCGGGCACGCGGTTGGCCTCATGGAGCACAAACGGGATGCGTGCCAGCGTCGCAGCGATCAGCACGGGAACATTGGAAAACCCACCGAAGCCAAACACCAGATCGGGCCGCTGGCGGCGCATCATCTGCCAGGAAAACCAAGTGCCCCGGACCAACCCGCCGACAAAGCCCGGCCAGCGCAGCGGGTTGACCGAGAAAGGACGGCCCGGCACCGGCTGAAAGTCCAGGTCCTGATAGCGGGAAGCGAGACGGGCGTCGATGCGCTTTTGGCTGATCAGCAGCTTGGGCTCGTCGTCCCGCGACCGCATGCCCTGGCCGAGCGCGATTCCGGGCGAGAGGTGGCCGCCGGTACCTCCGCAGGCAATGAAGACCCGGCTCATACCGACACCTCCCGCAGGGTGCGCCGCCGCTCCCGCAGCACCGGGGAGGACCACGTGCGGTGGGAGTTGAGGACGAGGCCGAGGATCATGCCCATCAAGACCAGGTTGGAGCCGCCGTAGCTAATAAACGGAAGGGCAATGCCTTTCGTCGGCAAGCAGCCGGTGACGACGCCCAGATTGATCAGAGACTGCAGGGAGAGCAGGAGCAGGCAGCCCGCGAGCAGGAGGTAATGAAACAGGGTCGGCGCACGCCGCAGGTGCAGCACCCCCGCCACCAGCACGGTGGCATAGAGGATCACCACCCCGAGCGCGGCGACCAGCCCCAGCTCCTCGCCCACAATGGCAAAAATAAAGTCGGTGTGCGCCTCCGGAAGGTAGGCGAACTGCTGGCTGCCATTGCCGAGGCCGACCCCGGTGGTCCCGCCGACGCCGAAGGCGAGCTTAGCCTGGTAAAGCTGGTACCCGGCATCGGACCTGCTTGTTTCGGGATCGAGAAAGGCGAGGATGCGGGCCTGGCGGACCGGATTGGCCATGACCGCGATCGTGAACAATCCCAAACCGGCCACCCCGCTCGGCACGAGGTAGATCAGCCGGGCGCCGGCCAGGAAAAGCAGCAACACGCCGAGACCAGCCGTCAGGACCGCGGTGCCGTAGTCGGGCTCGAGCATGAGGAGGACGAAGACCACTCCGATGCCGGCACAGGGCAGGACAAAGCCTTTCCAGAACTCGCCGATGGCGTTCTGGTTCAATCCGCAGTAATGGGCGAGGCAGAAGATGAGGGCGAGTTTTGCAAACTCACTTGGTTGAACCCGCATCGGACCGAGATCCAGCCAGCGGCGGCTGCCGTTGATTTCCAGTCCGATGCCGGGGATGAGCACCAGCACCAGCGAAGCCAGTGCCAGCCCTCCCAAGACCCAGGCCAGCGAGCGCAGCCAGTCCAGCGGCACCTGCCAAACCACCACCATCGCGGCCAGAGCGACGCAGACCCAGATCAATTGCCGGTGGATGAAATACTGGGCATTGGAGTGCGCGGTGACGCTGGCGCTGAACATGATCGCCAGCCCCAACAGCGTGAGGGCGGCGGCGGCCAGCATCAGCACCGCCACCGGACCATGGCCGGAGGCGGCGGAGGCGGAGATGGCGGTCGGGCGGGCCATCACTCGCAGCAGGGCTGGAAGCCGCGGACGCCCGGGCTCAGGAAAGGACCCCCGCGGGTGGATGCATGGATGGGCCGGCCGGACAGCATCAAGAATCTCTCAACGGCGGGGCGCTTCCTGGATCGGAATGACCGGAACGGGCTCGAGGTCATCGGGCAGGAGCGAATCGAGATCCTCGGGCAAGGTCCGGGGGTCGGGATCGGCCCGGCGCTGCTGCTGGGGCGGCTGGGCCGGTCGGGGGGAAGGAGTGCGCTCCTGGGCGGGAGCGGGATCGACGGCTTGGAAACCGGGAATGACGATTTCCTGGCCGGCACGAACACGCCGTGGGTCGGAGATGTTGTTGGCACGCATCAACTCCTGCACGGAAACATCGAAGCGCTGGGCAATCGCACCGAGGGTGTCGCCGGGCTCAAGGGTTACCCGCACCAATTCCTCCCGGGGCACATCGTGGGAGGGACGGCGGGCGGGCGCGGTCCCGGGAATGGTGAGTTCCTGACCGACCTGGATGAGGTCACCGCGGATGTTGTTGGCTTCACGCAGGGCGGAGACGGTTACGTTGTGCCGGGCGGCGATGCGGGAGAGCGAGTCCCCCCGCTGCACCACGTAGGTGGTGGGCGCCCCGCGGTCGGGCTCCGGCCGCGCCTCCGCGGGAGGGCGCGTTTCCGTCCGGGCTTCGGCCGTGGAGGGCTCCTCCGTCCCCGGGCGCGGCACTTTGATGACTTGGCCCACCTGGATGCTGGAGGCTTGGATATCCGGATTGAGGGCGACCAAGTTGTCCACCGAAGTGCCGAAGCGACGGGCCAGCACCCAAAGGCTGTCACCGCGCTGGACGGTGTAGTCGATGGTGGGGGGAGGACCGGAAGGGGGGCGTTGGGCTTCCGCGTCGCGCGGTGGGGGGGGGAGGGGGCGCAGGAGTGGTTCATCGCGCTCCCGGGGCGAGGGCCGGGGGGGATCCGCGGGGCGGGTCGGTGCCTGGCGGGCGCGCTCGGCGGGGGTGGACCCGCTCAGGGGAGCAGCCTGGGCCAGACGGGCGGTCCAGGCCTCGGCGGTTTCGCCTTCAACGGCTTCGACGGCGGGAGGCTGGTGGACATCCGCGGCGGACTCGGAGCCGGCGGAGCGGATACCCTGGACCGTCAGAAAAACGACGAACCCAAGGAGGTGCGCCCCGGCGACGATCAGGAAAATCTTCTGGGTGTTCATGATGGGATTATGGTTTCGAGGGGCGGGAGGTGGCTAACAAAAAAACGCCTGCGCGGAGCCCGCGCACACAGGTTTCGAAGCGTTCGCCGCGGTCGGCATAATCGCGGAACTGATCATAGCTGGCAAAAGCCGGACTGAAGAGGACGGTGTCACCAGGATGGGCCTCGGCGGCCGCGGTGGTGACCGCCTCCTCGAGGTTGCTGCAAATCTGGAAGTCCGGATGGCCACAGTCGGTGAAAGCCCGGGCCAGCCCCGAAGCGGCTTCACCGATGAAATAGGCGGCCTCGATGCGGGCGTGGATCCTTCCCGCAAAGCCGGCCAGGTCCCCGCCTTTCATCCGCCCGCCCGCGATCCAACGCACCGGACCCGAGAAACAGTCCAAGGCCGCTTCCACGGCATGGTAGTTGGTTGCCTTGGAGTCGTTCCAGAACTCGACTCCGTCGCGGGTCGCCACGAGGTTGAGCCGGTGGGGCGGCAATTGAAAGGTCCGCGCCGTTTCCAGGAGTTTCTCCACCGGCCAGCCCATCCGCTTCCAGAATGTTTCCACGAGAGTGTAGTTGGTGCGCTGGGGAAAGCGGGCAAAGGGCGTCCCCTCCAGCCGGGGGTCGACGGCGAGGTGTTCCATCGGCACGAGGTTGCCGACGGGCAGATCCAGGCGCAGGGAGCGGGCGGTGGCAAAGACACTCGGGCCGAAGAAAACGCGGTCGGCCTCGGTGCGTTTCACAAGGTTGTATTTGGCGTGGAAATACTTTTCCAACGTCCGGTGGCGCTCGAGATGGTCCTCGGCAAAATTGGGCCAAAGCGTCGCCCAGGCCCGGAAATAGCGCATCGTTTCGGCTTGGAAGGAGCTGACTTCGCAGACCGCGATGGACTCCGGACCGGGCGATTCCGTGAAGAGTGAGGCGAAGGGCCGCCCGATGTTGCCGGCGGCGCGCGCATCCAGCCCCAGGGCCCGCAGGGCCTCGGCGAGAAAGGCGGTGATGGTGGTTTTGCCGTTGGTGCCGGTGACGGCGATGATCCGGCCCGGCCACAGCAGTCCGGCAAGGTCCATCTCGCCGACACATTCGCAGCCCGCGCCGCGGGCCTCCTCCAGCCAGGGATGGCGGGGCGGAAAGCCCGGGCTGTACACCACCAGCCGGTGGCGGCGGGCGTGGGCTTGGTCAAAGGCAAGCGGCTCGACCCCTTCCATCCGAGCCTCGTCGTAGAGGACTGGCTCCGCTCCGAGGCGGCGGAGGAGCGCGGCCGCGGCCAGGCCGCTGCGTCCGGCCCCAAGCACCGCCACCGGGGCGGCGAGGGCGTCCTTGAGCCAGTGGGGCAGAAATAAGGAGGATGCGGTCATCGGAGTTTCAGGGTGCCGAGCCCGGCGAGGGCGAAGAGCAAAGAGAGTATCCAGAATCGTATGACAACTTTGGTTTCAGCCCAGCCGGCCAGCTCGAAGTGGTGGTGCAGCGGGGCCATGCGGAATATCCGCTTGCCCCGCAGCCGGTAGGATCCGACCTGCAGAATGACCGAAAGGGCTTCGAGCACGAAGATACCCCCCACCACCACCAGGGTCAACGGCTGGTGGACCATAAAGGCGACCGCCCCGATCATCCCCCCGAGGGCAAGTGAGCCGGTGTCCCCCATGAACACCTCGGCGGGGTGGCTGTTGAACCAGAGAAAGGCCATCCCCGCCCCCACCATCGCCCCGCAGACCACGGTCAGCTCCCCGGTACCGGGCACGTTGCTGATGAGCAGGTAATCTGCAATGATGGCGTGGCCGGAGGCGTAGGCCATGATGGCGTAAACCAAGCCCACTGAGATGGTGCAGCCGATGGCGAGGCCGTCCACGCCGTCGGTCAGGTTGATGGCGTTGCTGGAGCCCACGAGGACGAGAAAGAAGAGCCCGAAGACCAGAGCGATCGGGGCCGCCGTCAACACGGGATCCTTGAGAAAGGGAATCCAGATTTCCCGCATTTTGGCCGCGCTCTCCGGGTGCCAGAGCAGGAGCGCGAGCGCGGCGGCGGCGGTGAGCGTCTGCCAGGCCAGTTTGCGGCGGGAGGACAGGCCGCGGCTGTTGCGGCGGGAGACTTTGAGCCAGTCGTCGAGAAATCCCAGCACGGTGAGACTGGCGTAGACCGCGAGGGCGACGCCGACGTAGATGTTGGGCCGGGCCCAGAGCAGGGCGCTGATCATGATGCCGCAGAAGATGATCAGCCCGCCCATGGTGGGCGTATTTTTCTTGCCCTCGTGAAGCTCGGCCAGGCGGCCGACTTCCTCTTTGCCACGCAGGCTCTGCTGCAGGCTGAAGCGGCGGAGCGTGGCGATGAGCCACGGGCCGATGATGAAGCCGATGAGGAGTGCGGTGCCCGCGGCCGCGAGCGTGCGAAAGGTGATGAACCGCAGCAGCCGCAACGGTCCGAAAACAGCTTCATACTCGGCCAACCAGCTCAGCATGGGACCTCCCGGTTCGAGGGGGCGGCGGTTTCGGGCGGGAGGCAGGTCTCCAGCTTCCAGCGGCGGCTGCCTTTGATCAGAACGGGGCCTTCGAAGTCACGCACCATCGGCGCAAGCTCCGCCGGATCGGAGAAAAACCGAATCCGCCCGCGCCAGCCGGCCGCGGCCGCGCCGGCGGCGAAGTCCTTGCCATGGTCGCCAATATACCAGACCGTGTCGTGCGGCCCGAATCCGGCCCCGGCGCCCAGCTTACGGTGCCAGTCGGCGGCGGCGGAACCCAGCTCCAGCATCGAGCCAAGGATGAAGAGCCGCTCCCGCTCGGCCGGGAAGCGGCGGTTGAAGGTCTCGAGGGCGTCGGCCAGGGAAACCGGACTGGCGTTGTAACAGTCCGCCCAGATGAGGGCCCGGCCGCGGCGCAGCAGCTCACCCCGCCAGCGCGGCGGTTTCCAGCGCAGCAAACGCTCCCGCAGGACCGCCGCCGGCATCCCGAGCCGGCGCGCGAGAACCAATGCCAGAGCGGCATTGCGGGCCATGCCGCTGCCGGCCCCAGTGAGCAGGTAGTGTTCCCGGCCGGAGGGAGCTTCCCCATCGGGCAGAATCAGGTTGACGGCGCCATCGGCCCGCCAGTTCAGCTCGGGCAGGACCACGCCGAAGCCCGTCGGGACCACGGCCTCCGCCGGGCCCACGATCAGACCCGGAGCAGCCAGGCGTCGAAAGGCCTCGAACCGCAGGCAGTCCCCGGGAAAAACCACCCAACCACCGCCGCGGCGGGCGGCCGGAAGGCGGGCTTTTTGCTCCGCCACGCCTTCGATGCTGCCGAGCCCTTCGAGATGAACTTCCGCCACCAGCGTCACGATCACATGGTCCGGGACGAGCAGGGCGGCGAGTTCGTCCATCTCACCGGGCAGGCTGATGCCAGCCTCGATCACAGCAAATTGATGCCGGCCCGGCCGCACACCCAGAAGTGTCAGGGGCAGGCCGATCCTGTTATTAAAATTCCCCCGGGTGCGGGCGACCACCTCGTCGCCTCCGAGGAGCAGGGCGAGCAGATCCTTGGTCGAAGTCTTGCCGCAGGATCCGGTCAAGCCGATGACCGGTCCCGCAAAGGCCGCCCGCCGGGCACGGGCCAGCCGGTGGAGCGCGGCCAGGGTGTCGTCCACCACCAGCTGGGGCATGGCCAGGCCGGGATCCGGGGTGGAGACGACCGCGGCGGCGGCGCCGCCGGCGGCGGCGGCGGCGAGGTAGGCATGGCCGTCGCGCTCCGCCCCGCGCAGGGCTATGAAAAGCTCACCGGGCGCGAGGGTGCGGGTGTCGATGGATGCGCCCGTCAGTTCCGCGGGTGGATCGCCGATCCAACTCCCCCCTGTTCCCGCGAGTAGCTCGGCCGGCTGGAGATACCCTGCCATCACATCGGCATTTTGATGCTGCGTATGGAGAGTAGTTCGCGCAGCACCTGGCGGTCGTCGAAGGGCACCACGGTGTCGGCAAATTCCTGGAAGGTCTCATGCCCTTTGCCCGCCACCAGTACGCAGTCCCCGGGGCGGGCTTCATCAAGAGCGAGGGAAATCGCGTGCCGCCGATCCTCGACCCAGCGGATGGTGGAGGGATCGTCGACCCCTTCCTTCATGTCCTCGAAGATCCGGGCGAGCGGTTCTCCGCGGGGGTTGTCAGCCGTCGCCCAGGCGAGGTCGGCGCCTCGTTGGACCGCACGGGTCATCGTGGGGCGCTTGGAGCGGTCGCGCTTGCCACCACAACCGAAGACCACCAGCAGGCGGCCGGGCGTGATGCTCCGGAGCATGCCGAGGGCATTGCTGAGGGCATCGTCGGTGTGGGCGTAGTCGACCACGGCTCCGAAACCGTGGGCATGGGTGATGCGCTCCATCCGCCCGGGGATGCCGGGAAAATCCTTCAGCGCCGCCACCAGCGGCCCCAGGGGCACCCCCCGGCCGTGCAACAAGGCGAGGGCGGCGAGGGTGTTGCTGACATTGTAACCGCCGATCAGCGGTGTGCGGGCCTTGAATTGCTCGCCGGCGGCATGGACCACGAAAGCGCTGCCTTCCAGGCCCAGTTCGAGCTGGTCGGCCCAAAGTTCCGCGGAGGAGTTGAGTCCGAAGGTGACGAGCCGCACCTCCTGCGGGATGCGTTCGAGCAGGCGCAGGCCGTAGGGATCGTCGAGGTTGATCGCCGCGACCTTGGGCAAGGGGCCGTTTTGACCGGTGAAAAGCCGGGCCTTGACCTCGAAGTAGGCCTCCATGGAGCCGTGGTAATCGAGGTGGTCGCGGGTAAGATTGAGAAAAGCGGCTCCCTGGATCTGCATGCCGCGCACCCGGCTCTGGTCGAGGCCGTGGGAGCTGATTTCGAGGGCGGCGGCGGTGCAGCCGGCATCCCTCATCTGTGCCAGCATGCCGAAAGTGTCGTGGGCTTCCGGAGTGGTGCGGAAGGAGGGAACCGTGCGGGCGCCGAGGTCGTAGTGAATGGTGCCGAGCAGGCCGCATTGATGGCCGGCGGCCCGCAACAGATGCCGCAGCAGGCTGGCGACAGTGGTTTTGCCGTTGGTGCCGGTGACGCCGAACACTTCCAGGGCTTCATCGGGCCGGGCGTAGAATCGCCGGGCCACGGCGGCCAGCGCTTCACGGGGGTCGCTCACCTGGAGGTGGGTCACGCCCTTGGGGACAAAAGCGAGCGGCCGGGGGGAGACCACAGCGACAGCGCCGCGCCGCATGGCCTCGTCGATGAAGCCGGTTCCATCGGTGCGCTGGCCGGGGAGCGCGAAGAAGAGGCCACCGGGTACAACCCGCCGACTGTCGATGGCGATTTGCCGGATCTCCTGGTCGGGAGGGCCTTTGGCATGAATCGTGGGAATGCCGGCGAAGAGCCGGCTCAAATGGCGATCCGTGGGCATGAGTTTACGAACACGAGACACCCGCCGGCCGGAACGCGTTCCGGGCAGGCGGGATGGGGATGGTGGAAGCGGTCGTTCAAGGTAGCCGATCAGCTGGGTTCCGTTCAAAAGCGACATAGGTGTTTCTCAGGTCGGAGGGCGGGATGTTGAGATGATTGATCAGGGCCAGGGCCAGATCGCGGAAGGCGGGCGCTGCGACCAGACCGCCGTAGCCGGTGCCGGCATGGCGGGGATTGTCCACCACCACGGTGATCGCCACCTCGGGACGTTCGGCGGGGAAGAAACCGCTGAAGGTTGCGATGTGCTGGCTGCGGGAATAGCGGCCGTCGACGATCTTCTGGGTGGTGCCGGTCTTGCCGGCGACATGGTGGTTCGGCAGCGCCGCCCGGGAGGCGGTCCCTTCCGTCGAAACCGCACCGGCGAGCAGGCGGCTCATCCGCTGGGCCGTTTCCCGAGAAACCACCCGGCGGCGAAAGACCGGCTCGACCTCGAGCACGATGCGGCCCTCCCCGTCCTCGATCCGCCGGACCACCTGCGGCTGCATGAGCAGCCCTCCATTGGCGATGGCGCACATGGCAAAGTGCACTTGCAGCGGGGTTGCGCTGACGGCGTGGCCGATGGGCAAGCGGGTGATGGTGAGACCGTCCCAGGCGGAAACCGGGTGGAGAATGCCGCGCACTTCCCCGCCCAACGGATAACCGGTCGGTTCGCCGAATCCAAAGGCGGAGGCATAGTCATGGAGCGCTTGCCGCCCGAGGAGCAGGCCGATCTGGGCGGTGCCGCTGTTGCTGGACTTGGCCACGACTTCGGGAAGGGAGAGCGTGCCGTAGGAACGCACATCGGAGGGCAGGCCGACCCGCCGGCCACGATAATCCAGAGACCGCAAACTGCAGTCGATCAGGGTCCTCTCATTCACCAGGCCCAGCTCGAGGGCCGCGGCCGTGGGCACGATCTTAAAGGTCGAACCGGGTTCGAACACGTCGGTGACGGCACGATTGCGCTGATGTTCGAGGGGAGCGCGGTTGAAGTGGTTGAGATCGAAGGTGGGATAATTTCCCAGCCCGAGGATGAAACCATCCGCGGGCCGGGAAACGATCACGGTCACGCCGTCGGGACGAAAGCCGTCCACGAGAGCGGTTATCTGTTCTTCGATATGGTGCTGGACCACCCGGTCCAGCGACAGAATCACATCCAGTCCGTCCCGGGGCGCCACCGCCACATCGCGGAAGCGGGACTGCTCGTTTCTCCGTCCGTCAAGAATGGTGCGACCCCAGCCGTTCTGCCCCCGCAGGTAAAAGTCGAAATGCCGCTCCACCCCGGTCACCGGGGTGCTTTCGCGATTGAGATAACCGATGACATGGGCGGCCATGGAACGCCCGGGATAGACCCGCTCGTAGTAGCGGTTTCCATACACCCCTTTGAAGTCGAGGGCGCTGATCCGCCGGTGAGTGTCGTCGTCCACCCCGCGCTTCAACCTCAGCCACTGCCGCGGGATTTCGAAGCCATAGATCAGCCGCTCCAACTCGGGCAGAGGGATCTGCAGGAGTTCGGCGAGTTCGGGAAGTTTGCGGCGATCGGCGGGATGGAGCCTGGTCTGGTCGACGCCGTAATCATGCAGGATGCTGCTGGTGGCCAGCAGTTGCCCCGCGGAATCACGGATATTCCCCCGCCGGGCCGCATAGGTCTGGTGCTGCTCCCGGAGGGACTCCGCCTGCAGACGCAATTGTTCTCCCTGGACCACCTGCAGATGCACCAGCCGGTAACCGACCCCGACAAAGCCCACCAGGACGGTCAGGAAAACCAGCCAGTGACGGTATCCGCAGGCAAATCGGCTCCGGTTCATGGGAGGAAAAGGCTGCTGCTTCCGGCAACGGCCGCAAAGGGCGGGTCAGCGCGCCCCCTCCTCGGGTGCAGAAACAAAGACAATGTTGTAGTCCTGATACCGCTTGTCGGCAAAGCGCTCGGCCAACCCGGGCATCACCCGGACAATCTGGTCCTCCTTTGGCGGGACCAATCCGAGCTGAAAGGCACGGTTTTGCGCCATCAGGAACTCGTACTTGGTGCAGGCCGCGATCTCGGCCTCAACACTGCGGAGCTTCCAGGCGAGCGCCTCGATCGAGGCCCGCGCTTGCTGGGTTTCAGCGGCGGAGACGCCGATCTGCTGGCGCAGCCAGACGATGCCCAGGCCGGAGGCGCCGGCCAGAAGCAGAACGAGCAGTGACAGGCCGAGGATTCGGTTGAGCAGGCGGTGAGTCTGGCGGTCGCGGGCCATCATCAGACGACCTGCCGCAGGGGCAGCTCCGGTTCGGTCGCCGGGGCTTCGGCCGGGAACGGCACCACCTCGGCGGCGGTTTCTTCGGGATCGAGTCCGGCTTCACGGCGAAAACTCGCGTAGAGGTCTTCATCCAGAAGCAGGCGGTCGAGAACGGTATCGAGTAGGTCGGTTGCAGTCATCAGCGGGATCGGTTCGGGAGTTTGCGCAGAGCGCGGAGCCGGGCGGACCGGCTGCGCGGATTGTACGCCTCTTCGGCGGGGGTCGGCCGGATCGGCCGGTTGGATAGCAGCTCCGCCACCGGGGTGACGGACTGGCGGGGACGGGCGTCGGAACGGTCGACGGGTTGACCGGCCCACTCGCGGAAACGGCGCTTCACCAAGCGGTCTTCCAACGAATGAAAACTGATCACGGCCAGCACCCCGCCGGGGGCGAGACGCTCCATGGCCTGCGGAAGCGCATCTTCGAGCGCACCGAGCTCGTCGTTGACCGCGATGCGCAAGCCCATGAAGGTCCGCGTCGCGGGATGCAGGCGACCCGCGGGACCGGGCCGCCGGGGGTTGACCCGCTCGATCAGCTCGGCCAAGGCCCCGGTGGTTGCCGGCAGTTGCGCCTCGCGGACCTGGAGCAGGGCATCGACGATCCGACGCCAGCGCGGTTCCTCACCGTAATCGCGGATGGCGCGGACAAGGTCCGCCCGGCTGGCCTGCCGCAGCCAGTCGGCGGCCGACTGACCGACGGTCGGATCCATCCGCATGTCCAGGGGAGCGTCCGCCTGAAAGGAAAACCCGCGCTCCGGGGTATCGAGCTGGAAGGAAGACACCCCGAGATCGAAGAGGATGCCGTCGTAGGGACCGGGCCCGGCCTCCCCGAGGCGACGAAAGTCCAGGGGCGCAAAGGTCAGTCTTCCGGGGAATTTCCCGGCCGCGTCGGCGGCCCGCCCGCGGGCGGCGGGATCGCGGTCCAGGGCGGTCACCCGCGAACCGGGGGTGCGCTCGAGGAGCGCGGCGGTGTGTCCGCCTCCGCCAAAGGTGCAGTCCAGATAGTGCCCGCCTTCGCGCGGAGCGAGGGCGGCCAGCACTTCCTCGAGCAGGACGGGCAGGTGGCGGCTCATCAATGGAAGCAGCCCAAGCGGGTTAATCCAGGCCGTGGGCATGGCGGGTCGGGGTTTCACCACTGGAATGGGAAGCGTGGCGGCGGTTTTCCGCACGGACCACGGGCGAGAGAAATCGATCGGGACGGTAACGGGGCCGCGGCTCCAGATCCCACTGGGAGCAATGCCGGATGCGCGGCCGCCCCAAGGTTCCGCAAACCCCGATGAGGTGGAACTCGCCGGCGCCCCGGATCGCCAAGGGCCGGTGCCGCCGGGTCTCCGCCAGCCGCCGGCTCCGCAGCAGGCAGCTTCTCAGGATAAGTAACAGCTGATAGACGGTGTGCATCAGAGACCGACTTTCTTCATCAGCGAACCGAGGTTTTCCCCGCTGGCCGCCGGATCAACCGGCGCCCAGCGCTCGGGACTGTAGATGGCGAATTTGTTCATCGTGCCCACCAGCACCGTCTCACGCTCAATGCCGGCATGAGCCAGCAGCGTTTCGGAAAGATTGATCCGGCCTTGCTTGTCGCAACGGACCGGGTGGGCCTGCGAAAACAGCTTCTGAAGCAGCGCCTGGCCTTCGTCGTCGCTCAGTGCCTTCTCCGAGGCCCGCTCATACAGCTTTTCCACTTCCGCCGGCGGCAAAATCGAAATATAGCCTCCGGGATGCGGTATTCCCAGCGAATCCATCTCCTCGTCCCCCGCAAACCGCCACTTCGACGGAATCGTGAGCCGATTCTTGGCGTCGAGGTTGTGCCGGTACGAGCCGACGAAAAACGGTTTTGCCTGGGTGGTCATGACAGAGGGGGGTAGCAATCCGCCCCACAATGCCCCACTTCATGACACTTTGCCCCACCAGTCAAGGTTTTGAGGCCGCCTTTGGCCCGAAATCTTGTCCACAGGTTATCCACAAACCGCTTTTTACACGCTCTTGACAGATGCCGGACTCCCGGTGGCCCCACTTAGGCCCACCGGACTAAACATGGTCGCTTGCGTCCGGCTCGCCCGGGACTACCCTGTTTCCCTATGACCGAACCACGTGCCACCGCCCCATCGCGGCCCGCCCGCCGGCTCCCGTGCCTCCTCGTGAGCTTCTCCTGCCTTCTGCTGGCCGTCCCGGCCTCCGCAGCGGATTGGACCCCTGAAGCCGCCGTTGAAGAGTTGATGACGGCCCTCGCCATCCCCGAGGGCGTCGATCTGCGGGCCAGCCCCGAGATCGCCCGTCAGCGCCGGGCCGCCATCGCCGCCTGGTGGGAAAAATACGAGGCCAGCGGGATCGACCTCGGGGAAAAGGCGTACCTGGCCGCCGCCCCCCGTTACTTTCTCGGAGGCTCCGAGGGTCGGGTCGAGGCGGTGCGGTGGGCCGCCGAGCATATCCAAGAGCATGGCGGTGTCACCGCTCATGCCGCCAATCCGGCTGTAATCGGCTTTTTCGGCGAACGGATTTTCCCCCTCGTCGCCGGTGAGGCCTTGCGCGCGGAGGATTTTGAGCTACTCGCCAAGGCCATCCCCATCGCCGCCGACCACAGCTCCAATCCGTATTCGATTTACACCTACTACGGCCATGAGCTGGCCACCCGGGACGCCCCCGGCGCGGCCGCCGTCTTTCACCAACTGCTCGCCCGGGCCATGACCGATCCGCGGCTCGACGCCGCCGCCCGCCAGAATTTGATGCGCTATATTTACGGCGAACCCGGCCAAAGCGGCACCATGGCCGACGGCACCTCGCGCATCCCCTTTGTTACCTTCGAAGGTCCGGGCCTGGATGGTGAAACGATCGCGGTCAGCGACTTTCAGGGCAAGGTGCTCCTGATCGACTTCTGGGCCACGTGGTGCGCCCCCTGCCTCGCCGAGATGCCGCATGTGGTGGCCGCCCACCAGAAATACCGGGACCAAGGCTTCGAGGTGCTCGGTGTTTCCCTCGATCGCGCCAACGCCCACGACCGCATCCGGCAGGTCATGCAGCAATATGAAATGGACTGGCCGCAGATTTACGATGGCCGCGGCTGGCAGGCCGAGGCGGCGGTGATGAACAACATCAGCGCCATCCCCGCCACCGTGCTACTCGACCGCACCGGCACGCCCCGCTTTACCAACCTTCGCGGTGACGATGTTTCGCGACGGGTTGCCGAGCTGCTGGCCGAGGAGCCTATCCGCGAAGAGCGCCCGGTCCGCGAAGCTCCTATGCCCCTTTCACCCCCGCGCCGAGGCTCACCCGGGAGCTGAGCTTTTCCACCAAGTTTTCATTCAGGCGGCCGCAGCGGCCGCCTTTTTTTCTCACGACCACTCGAAAACCACCCCCATGACCTTCTCCCGGTCGGTCTGGAGGTAGTCGAAAATCTCCTTCGCCCGGGCGGGTGGGACCCGGTGGGTGATGAGTGGCTCCACCTCGATCTGCCCGGTCGCCAAGTAGTGGAGAAACAGCTCGCACATCCGGCGGTCCGTCCAGATGCCGGGGTTGATTTCCTGCTGGGGCGCATGGTTGTCGTGGGCGCCAACGATTCGGAGTCCCCGACGGATCACATCCGGGGAAAGGGTCTGGAGGTGGGGCTGCCCCGTGTCGCCGAGTACCACGACGGTGCCGAAGTCGCGCGCCAGCGGCAATGCTTTCGCGAAGACCGCATGGTGGCCGGTAACGTCATACACGACGTCGGCCATGCGGCCGGCGGTGAGAGCGGCGATTTCGGCCGCGGCCTCATCGACGCCCAGGGCGAGCTTCGTCACCCGGGGCGAACGGATCCACTCCAGCCGCTCCGGCGCGGGATCGACCGCCACCACCAGCCGTGCTCCGCCGAGGACCGCATACTGGACCACCAACTGGCCGAGCAACCCGAGGCCGATCACGACCACGGCGTCGCCGAGCCGGTGCTCGGCGGCTCTTATGCCGACCTGGGTGATTTTTCCCAAGCCGGTCCAGGCGGCGGCTTCATCGCTCACCCCCTCCGGGATCTTCCAGGCCCGCAGCGCCGGGCAAACCACATGGCTGGCATGGCCGCCGCGGGTCGCCACCCGATCGCCGACTGCCAGACTTTCGACGCCATCGCCAACCGCCTCGACCACCCCGGCCTGCAGGTACCCGGAACGGAAAGGGTAGCGCACCCAGTTGTCGAAGTGGGTGCCGGGGGCGAAGTTGCGGGTATAACAGATGCTCTCCGTCCCGGTGCTGATGAGTGTGCGGGTGGTGCGTACAAGAACCTCGCCGGGTTGAAGCGAGGGGATGGGCTCTTCGGTCCAGCGAAGCTCGCGGGCGCCGGTGAATTCAAGGACGGTTCGTTGCATGTTTGTATTTATAAATTGGATACTAAAAGAATGGGCCTCACTCAGTCCGGATTGAAGATCCGGTCGGCGGCGAGCGCGAGGATGAGGTAGTCGGTGGTGCCTCCGCCGAGCACGTACTCGGTCTGCTGCCAGAGGAACGGCCACGTCAGCAGTTCGGGAAAGTCCGGCCGGATGAGGGCGGTGCCGGAGGCGCTCCCGCCGGGGATGTAGGACCAGTCGGCCCGGTTGAAGCCGTAGGCGACTTCGAGCGACTCCGACCCGACCCCGGAGACAAAGGAGGCTGTATTCACTCCTGGATGACAACCCAGGATAAAGTTGAGGGCGTGGAGAAAAAACCGGGCCGGGAAAATCTCCGGAAAGGTCCGGTGGAGGAAATACTGGCGCATGCCGAAGTTCTGGATGCCCCACCCCGCCCCCCAGATGTTCGGCTCATAAGGCACGCCGTAGGGGGTCTTGGCCTCCAGGCGGTCGACCTCGGCCCGGTGCCGGCGGGCCGCCTCCTCCATCGCCTCCGCGAAGTCCACGTCCTTCAGCGCCTCCAGCGCCCGGCCCACGATCCAGCCGTGGCGGTCAAAACCCGCCACGATCGCCTCGCGCCGATCCCGGAGGGAATCCGCAAAACGGCCCTCTCCGGTGGTCAGGAAAAGCTCCACATCCAGGGCCACCCGTTCGCCCGGCCGCTCCACCCGGGTGCGCTCCCACAGCTCCACCGCGGCTCCGAGGCAATCCGCGGCCAACCCATCCCGAAAACCCCGCAGCACCCGGGCTGCCGCCGCGATCCCCGCCGCCGCGGCCAGTTCGCGGCGCGGATTATCCTCTGTGAACACCCAGCGCGGCCGCTCCTCGTGCACCGGGTCACCGAGCAGCACGTAATCGCGCAGTTCCGGGCCGATCAGCCCGCGATAGAGTCGCCCGAGGATTTTGTATCCGCCCACCACCGACAAAACTCCATGCTCGACCTGCTGGAGCGCGTCCGGCTCCCCGTCGGGCCGGTGCAGTTCCACCACGCCGCGGCTCTGGTCGACGGTGGTATTGTCGTAATCGAGGCCGAACTCTTCGTAGGCGAGGGCAAGGCCGTGGATGGTGGCGGTCTGCGATTCCACCCGCAGGTCATGGTCGCCGGCATCATGCCAGCCACCCTTTTCGATGCCGGGAATTTCTTCATCCGGCTGAAACCGGCAGAGCGTTTCCGGCCCCTGCAGATAACCGTCGATGTGGTTGAAGTTGACCGGCGCCATTCGCGCCGTCGCCCGGTGGCAGGCGCCGTGCCACACACGGTAGCGGTCGTTGATCCGCAGGTGGCACATCTGTACGGGCAGAAAGGTTTCCAGGGTGGGCTGCCAGACATGCCGGCGGAAGACATCCGCGCCAATCCGGAACGGCGCCGACTCCACGCGCCCGTAGCGCACCCGGTAAACCCCGGGCTCGGCCACTTCGGAAAAGTCCAGCCGCAGGTAGCGGTAGCGTAGGAAGCGGCCCCACTCCGGCGGCGATGCCTCCACCGCGGTGTGCCAGACTCCGTCCTCGTCCACCCGCCGCACTTCCACCGGATGCCGCTCCGGGTCCGCGGCGTCCAGCTCCACGATGGCATACTTCGGCTGGCGCGGATGATAGCCAACCTGCGAAACCTGCACCACCGGCGCCGATCGCCAATCCGGGATGGCGTGGGGCTGCACCAGCCAGTCAACCGCCCCCTTCGTCACCCCCGCGGCCACGGGGGTGCGCACGATGAACCAGCCGTTGTCGTGCTGGCCGCGGCCGTCGATCAGCTCCAGCCCGCCACCGGTGTGATCTTCGATCACCATCCGCTGCCGTTCGCTCTCCGGGGCCACCACCAGCTTCCGGCCGGTGGCGAGCGGCTCGATCTGGTAATGCCCTTCGGCATCGAGACGGCCGGGGCCGTTGGCTTGGCGGGGAAACAGTCCCGCGGCCCCGTCCATGAGAAAGGTTTTGCCGAAGAGGTAGCCGGGAAACAGCTCCAGGATGAAGCCGACCCGCCCACCCCACTCCGCCGGCAGGGGCGTTTCCAGATCGACCCGGATGCGCACGGCCGCGCCTTCCGGCCGCACCCGGATGGTGTAGGCAAAGTCGAGGTCGGGATAATCGATCGGGTTGAATCCGCGCCGGTTTTTCTCCGGATCAGGATAGGCCATCCGCACCCGGATCTCGCCGGTGGCGCGGTCAACTTCCCGGGTGCCGGGCTTGGGCACCGGCGACCACTGCCCCGGGGTGCGGTCGAGGCGGAGGTCGCCGTTCGTCGCCACCCGCAGTCCGTTCTGGATGATCCCGACGCCACCTTGGTGGCTCTCCGGGTAGTAGTCGTGCGCGAGCATGACGTTGAGTCCGGGCATTTCCAAGTATTCGAGGTCGTTGAGGACCAGCCCGGGGG
>REEB01000063.1 GCA_007695295.1 Puniceicoccaceae bacterium | reverse complement strand
CACACCGTCCCCGCCGTCGCCTCCGATCACTTCGGAGCAAAAGTCACTTCCTACGGCCTCAACCGCCTCCTCCTCGGCCTCTTCCACCCCAAGCGCAATACCGGCCTGCTCAAGGGCATCGCCACCGAGCATACCCTCCAGCTCGTCATCGACTGCCTCGATGCCGGCGAGCTGTTCTTCGAAACGCTTCGCTCCCTTCACCTCGCCAAACAACCCATCGTCCGCCTCCGCGAACCGTTTTGGACCGACCCGACACTCGACGACCCCCTCCGCCAGCTCGCCGAGGCCGTCGGCACCACCGCCGACCGGATCGACGACGAGGGCCGCCGCGAACAACTCGCCGACCAACGCCTGCGCCTGCGCGCCGTCCGCGACACACTCCGCCGCTCCCTGCGGCTCGAGCCCGAGACGGATGTCCATTGGCTCGAACGCCAACGCGGCCCCCGCCGGGTCGTGGAGGTCCGCTCCGCCCCCATTGATGTCGCCCCCTGCCTCCGCGAACACCTCTTCGAGGCCGGCTCCTCCATCGTGCTGACCAGCGCCACCCTCTCCATCGGCGGCGCCATGGATCACTTCGCCGCCCAAGTCGGCGCCTCCGACGCCCGCACCTGCATCCAAGACAGTCCCTTCCCCTTCCGCCGTCACATGCGGATCTATATCGCCAAGGACGTCCCTCCCCCTGAGCGCGGCAATCCCGCTCCCTGCCAGGAGGCCATCGCGGACTACCTCGAGTTTTGCCTCCCCCGCGTCGAGGGCGGCTCCCTCGTTCTCTTCACCAGCTTCGCCGACCTGGAAACCGCCGCCCGCCGCCTCGCCCCGTTCCTCGAGCGCGCCGGCCGGCCTTTCTCCCGCCAGGCCCCCCGCACCACCACCCGCGAACTCGCCGCCTGGCTCCGCGATCAGCGCGACGGCATCCTCTTCGGCACCGAGAGCTTTTGGACCGGCATCGACATCCCCGGCCCCGCTCTTTCCCAAGTCGTCATCACCCGGCTCCCGTTCGAAGTCCCCACCCACCCGCTCGCCGAAGCCCGCGCCGATCATTGCCTCGCCCGCGGCGGCGATCCGTTTCGGGACCTCCAGCTCCCCGATGCCGTCATGCGCTTCCGCCAGGGCATCGGCCGCCTCATCCGTTCCCGCGAAGACCGCGGCCTCATCACCATCCTCGACTCCCGCATTCTCCGCAAAACATACGGCCGCGCTTTCCTTGCCGGCCTCCCGCATCGCAATTATACTGCCATCGACCGGCACAGCCGGGACTCCCACTTTCAACCCTTCGCCAACCCAACGCCGCCACCGCGCCCACCACCATCATGAAGCTCACCGGCTACGGCCACACTGAGATCGGCAAAGTCCGCGAGCGGAACGAGGATGCCTATCTGCTCAACTTGGAGCGCCCCGGCGCCGGCGTCGCCGCCGTCGCCGATGGCCTCGGCGGCCACGCCGGCGGTGAGATCGCCAGCAACGCCGCCACCAACGCACTCGCCGAGTGGGCCCGCCGCTCCGCTTCCCTCGCCTCCCCGGACCTTGCCGAACTCGTCGAAAGCCTCAATGACGCCGTCTTCGAGGCCGGCTTGCGGGCCGGCGTCTCCAACGGCGTCCTCACCACCCTTACCCTCACCCTGATCGTACCACCCTACCTGCGCCTCGCCCACGTCGGCGACAGCTCCGCCTGGATCCTGCGCAACCGGGAGATCACCCGCCTCTCCGTGATCCACAATGTCCTCCACGATACCTACGGCGGCGATGACAAGGCAGCCTCCGGAGTCGGCAACCTCCAAGCCCTCACCCGCGTCCTCGGCATGGCAACACCCCCCCGGCCCCAGACCACTGAGATCGAGCTCGAGTCCGGCGACCGCATCGTCCTCCTCACCGACGGCATCACCGATGTACTTGGACCCAACGAGATCGGCGGCGTCCTCCAACTCGCCGACTCCCCCAAGCTCGCCGCCCTCGCCCTCGCCGGCCGCGCCAACGAGAAAAGCGGCCATGACAACTTGACCGCCGTCGTCCTCCACATTGACTGATGCCGCCACCATGAGCCGAGCCGAGCACTTCCGCCAGCTTCTCCGGGAAAGCCCCGCCAACCCTCTTTTCACCTTCAGCCTGGGGCAGGCCCTGTATCAGGAAGAGCGCTACAACGAAGCCGTCGATCCCCTTGAGACCTGCCGCCGCCTGCGGGAGGACTGGATGGTCCCCCGCATCCTGCTCGGCAAAGCGCTCCTCGCACTCGACCGCAAGGATGAGGCCGTACCCGTGCTCCGGGAAGCCCTCCGCCTCGCCATCGACCAGGACCACGAGGATCCGCGTGAGGAAGTCCGCTCCATCCTCGCCGGCCTCGGCGAGCCACTTTCCTGATTCGGCCCGCCACCTCCATGCGCATCATCCTCACCAGCCACGGTTCCACCGGGGACATCTTTCCCATGATCGCCCTCGGCCAACGCCTCCGCCAGGCCGGCCACGAGGTCGCCTTCGCCACCAGTCCGCCTTTCCGCGACGAGGTCCGCCGCTCCGGCATCCACTATGCCGAGGTGCCGCCGCTCTGGACGCAGGAGGAGCTGGCCCATTGGATGGGCCGCCTCCAACACCTCGGCAATCCCCTCCTCCAGCTTCGCGAGCTGTACCGGGCCGCCCTCCCCCACATCCCCGCTCTCATCGACGAGATGGACCGCATTCTCGAAGGCGCCGATTTGCTTGTTTCTTCCTACCTCTTTCCCATGAACCGCGCCCTCGCCGATCGCCACCGGGTGCCGTTCGCAACCTTCGCCTTCGCCCACAACACCGTCCCCTCCCAACACTTTCCCCCCGACGGGTTTCCCCGCATGCGCTGCCTGCCGGAAAAACTCCTCCGCTTCTACAACCGCAACTGCTGGCGGCTCGGTAATTTCGCCGTGGATACCGTCATCAACCTGACCATTTCCCGCCAGCTCAAGTCGCGCGGGCTCCCGCCGGTCCGCGACTTCTTCTCCAAGCCGGCCGATCTCGTCATGGTTGGTGTATCCGAAAAACTGATGAAACCGCCGTTCCCGCTCCATCCCCGCTTCCGCTTCATCGGCTATTGCCGCTGGCAGAGCGCGGAGCGTCCCGGAGTCGAGGAAGAGGTCCGGCACTTCTGCGCCGGCCGCCGCGTCCCCATTCTCACCTTCGGAAGCATGGTCTATGATCACCCGGCCGAAACCATGGAGCGGCTCGCCCGCGCCTGGCCCCGGGGCGAACCGCTCCTCCTCCAGGCCGGCTGGGCCGGCTTCCAACCCGTGCCCGGAGCCGACCACCTCAAGGTCATCGGCCCCATCGCCCACGATCGCCTCTTCAACTATGCCGAGTGCGTCATCCACCACGGCGGTGCCGGCACCACCGCTTCCGTCCTCCACTCGGGCCGCCCCCAGATCGTCGTCCCCCACATCGCCGACCAGAATTTCTTCAGCGAGGAAGTCCGCCGCCTCGGCGCGGGGATCAAGATTCGCCGGCGCGACTGGCCGGAAAAACTCGCCGCAGCCGTCGCCCGCCTCCGGACCGAGCCCGCCTTCGAACGCCAAGCCGCCCAAGCCCGTGAAGTGCTCCTCACCGAAGACGGCCCGGGGCGCGCGGTCGAGGAAATCGAACGCTTTGTCGCCCGCCGCACCGCCGGAGCCGCCGCCTGAACGCCCTGCACTGTCCGGTATCCGAAATGCGGCTACAAACCGACTTCAGTCCTTCCGGGGCATGGCCGCCCGCAGATCCCTAGTAAACCCGCCCAAGTCCTCCAACATCGCCTTCGGATTGCCCAAGTGCCGCTTGACGCGGTTCACCAGGGCGCTCCCGACGATCACCCCGTCCGCCACCGCCGCCACCGCCGCGGCCTGTTCAGGCCCCGAAATGCCGAACCCCACCGCCACCGGCAAGTCGATGTGGCGGCGGATCATCGCCACCGCCTCCTCCAGTCCTTCCGCCAGATCACTGCGCTCCCCGGTGATGCCGAGCCGCGATACATAATAAACAAATCCTCCGGCCCGCTCCCGGATCAGTGGCAGCCGTTCTTCCGCTGTGGTCGGTGCGACAAGAAAGATCGGCGCCACCCCATGACGTCGGCAGGCCGTCACGACGTCGTCACTCTCTTCCGGGGGAAGATCCAGCGTGAGCACACCGTCCACCCCCGCTTCCGCCGTGGCCTGAATGGCGCGGTCCACGCCATTGGCAAAAACCAGGTTGTAATAAGTATAAAATACAATCGGAATCGCGGTCTCACCCCGCAACCGGGCCGCGAGTTCGAAGACCCGCGCCGGAGTCATGCCCGCTTCCAGGGCGCGCTGGGCCGCTTGCTGGTTGGTCGGCCCATCCGCCAGCGGATCCGAAAACGGCACCCCGAATTCCAGCAGATCAATGCCCGCCCGGATCAACTCACGGCTGATCTCCAACGAAGTCTCGAAGTCGGGATCGCCCGCACATAAATAGGCGATGAGGCAGGCCCGGTTTTCAGTGCGGGCTTTGGCAAAGGCTTGGGCGATGCGGTCCATGATGACAGGATGATGGTGAAAATACGTCCGAAAAATGGATACCGATGCTGCCTGCTTGTCCGCCGGAAGCAAAACCAATCTCAAATCTTACCCATTGGTCGGATTTTTACTTGCAACCAGATTTTGGACACATAATTTCCGCAACCACCGAAACGCTCCAACACTCTGATGATTGGGGCTGACGTGGAAGTGAAACCGACGCGACTCTCATCCTCGATGGAAAACAAACCGGATCTGGCCAGAGAAGATCCCACGCTTCCCCGGCCGCCCGCCTCTGCATCTCCCGAGATCCGCCTCTCCTCCATCCCGCTTCCCGCCATCGTCTTCGACGAGGCCGGTGCCGTCGTCGACCATAATTCCGGAGGAGCCGCCCTCCTGCCTGCGGTAGGCCCGGGCAAATCGGCCGCCGCCGCACACCCCCGCTTTCGCGATACCGAGTGGCTTCGGCTCCAGCGCGCGGTCAAGGAAGCCTTCCTGCGGCGCGAAAACCTTCAGTGCCGCCTGCTCGGCCGCGACCGGGGCCATGACATCGGCTTCCTTTTTTCACTCAACCCGTTTGTGGTGGAAAACCGGGGACGCTTCTGCCTCGCCCTTGCCTCCGAAACCGACCGGCACGAAGCCGGCCAGTGGAAAATCCCCGCCATCGACGAGGCCTTCGCCTGGGTGCTGCGTGAGTCCGGCACCGTCCTCTGTTGGCTCGACGCTGTCTCTGGCCAGGTCTTTCCCTTCCCCAGCCACCTCGCCGGCGCCGGGGAGACGCAACGGCCCCGCGCTTATACCTTCGAGGGCTGGCTGGAACTGTTTCATCCCGAAGACCGCGAGCGCATCGAGCGCGCCTTCCGCATGCTCGTGCGGCAGGAACTCTCCGACATCGAGATGGAGGTGCGGCTCGCCCCCCGGACCGAAACCGCCGAACCCGTCTTGCTGCGTGGCCGCCACAAGGAACCCGGCCCCCCCGGCCAACCCGGCCTTATTCAGGTCTTCTTCCGCAAGCTCACCGGCGGCCCCGAAGCCAGTAGCGGTCGCCGCAATCTGGCCTCCGAACGCAACCGGCTCCTCGATTGCCTCCCCTATCCCGCGCTCCTCCTCAGCTCCGCCGAGCGCGCCATTCGCTTCGCCAATCGCGAGGCCCTCACGCTCCTCCAAACCCGGCTCGATGACCTCGTCGGCCGCTCCTTCTTCGACCTCATCCCGGAAAGAGGCCGCTCCCTCTTCCCCGACTCCATCTTCAACTCCCCCTCCGGCGACGCCGCCTCCGCCTCCAAAATCCACCAGGAAATCCTGGCCGGCAGCGGGCCTCCCCTGCCCGTCGAAATTTCCGCCTGCCGGCTTTCCACCCAGGATCTGAATACTTTCGTCGTCGTCCTTCGCGATCTTCGCGAACGCCGCTCGCTCGAAGAACAACTCCGCCACTCCCAGCGCCTCGAAGCCGTCGGCCGCCTCGCCACCGGCATCGCCCACGACTTTAACAACCTGCTCGCCGGCATCATGGGATTTGCCGAAATCCTCCTCAAAGAGGATCGCACCAGCCCCGAGCAATCCCCCTACGTCTCCGAAATCATCAAAACCGCCAGCCGCGCCAGTTCGCTCAGCCGCCGGCTGCTCGCCTTCAGCCGCGAAAAGGGTGTCCAACCACAGGTCGTCGACCTCAACAGCGTCATCGCCGACCTCGTGCCCATGCTCCACCGGCTGCTGCGCGGGAATGTGGAGCTCGAAACCCGCCTCGCCGAAAGCCTCGACCTCATCAAGGTCGATCCATCCCACCTCGAGCAGGTTCTCCTCAATCTCGTCATCAATGCCCAGGAAGCCATCGAGGGCGCCGGCCGCATCACCCTGCTGACGCGGAACCGCCGCATCGACGAATCCGAAGTCGGCCCCGCCAACCCGCTGCGCCCCGGCCACTACGTCGAGCTCGAGGTCCGCGATACCGGCACCGGCATCCCGGCCGAAATTCAGGACCAGGTTTTCGACCCGTTTTTCACCACCAAAAAGGGCTTCGGGACCGGTCTCGGCCTCGCCATCGTGCAAGGCATCGTCCGCCAGAGCTTCGGCCACATTGACCTCAGCAGCGCGCCCGGCCAAGGCACGTCCTTCCTCTTGCGCTTTCCTCGCTCGGAGGAAAAAGTCACCGAGGTCGATCTCCCCCCCGACAACCAGGCGCCCCGCCAAGGCAGTGAAACCATTCTCGTGGCCGAGGACCAGGGCCAGGTGCTCGACATGCTCCGGATCGCCCTCGCCGGCAATGGCTACCGCATCCTCGAGGCCCGCAATGGCGTCGAGGCCCTGGAAGTCGCCCGCAGCCATGAGGGCCCCGTCGACCTTCTCCTCACCGACGGCACCATGCCCCGGATGGGAGGTATCGAGCTTGCGAATACGTTTCAGGAGGAGTTTCCCGAAACTGCCGTCATCCTCATGTCCGGCTATACCCGGGAGTCCTCCAACGAAGAGGACTGGCCCGCCAACATCCGCGTCTTCATCGAAAAGCCGTTTCCCATCCGCGAGCTGGAGCACAAAATCCGCGAGATTTTCAACGCCCGCGCCTCCGGGCAATCCCCCGGCCTCCAGCCTGCCGAGTAGACGCATCTTGAGCAGGGTGTCGCTCCTGGCCCAAAGGGTCAAAATCCCATAGCCCGGTCCGAAGGGCCGGGTTTGCAGCCAGGGAACATGCGGGCTGAAAGTCCGCGACTCCATTCGCAACGCAACATCCGCCCGCTTCGCGTCCTTTCAGGCCACAGACTCCTTCCAATCCGGATTCCCAGCCCTTCGGACTGGGCTGTGGAATCAATGCGCCTTGGGCGCTCACGAAATTGTGTTTACTCGGCAGGTCGCCAGCCCGAGTCTTCTTTACTATACCGGGTCCCTTGGTTTGCCCCGCACCGAGAACCCGATTGCCCTTGCCAAACCCGCCCGACGGCGGGATAATGCACGATCGCCTTTGGCGATGGCATGACTTTACGACCCCAGGCTTTAGCATCACGGCCCCGCCGCATCTGGCCTGCCCCGCGGACGGCGATCATCGTAGTTTTTCTCGCCGCCACCGCCTTCACCGCGCTTCCCGCTCAAGACCGCCTGCGAACGGACACTAGGGTGCTCGAGGAAAGCCTCCGGCCTTCCTTGGAAATCGAGCGGATCGAAAAACCGGTCAGCCTTCCTCCCGCCCTCCGCACTTCTCTCCAGCGGGGCGATGCCACCCAGCGCCTCCGCGTCACCGACACCGCCGGCCAGGAAATCACCGAACAGACCCGCGCCCGCTTCGACGATGCAGCGGTCGTGCTGGCCGCTCCCCGGGCGGAACCGTTCATCGTCCGCCTCGACCATGTCGAGCAGGTCGCTCTGCCCCGGGACGGCCAACGGATCCCGCTTCCCGGCGGCATGGTCCTTCCCGGCGCGGCCGGCGAACGCGAGATGTGGCTTCAGCTGACTTTCGGGGCCAGCCCCATTCCCGTGGTTTGGGATCCCGATCAGCGGCGCTACCGCACCAAGCTCTGGTTCGGCCTCCGCGCCAGCGATCACGCTCCAGGCGATCTCGCTTCACCCGAACCCGTACCTGTCCGGATCAATTTCGTCGGCTTGACCGCCGAGGAGGTGGCGCCGCTGCGCCTGGAACGTCCCGGCCTCGATCATGAACAGGGTCTCGAGTTCCACTTTCTGCCCACCACCGAAAAACCCACTCTCCAGATCCGCTCCTCGCTCACCGATGTCGATCTCGATCTCGACGTCCCCCCTCGTGTCGAGCTCCGCCCGGTCCACCGCCAGATCCCCGGTCTTGGTCTCGGCAAAACCGACGTGGTCGTCGCCCATCTCCTCCCCCACGGACCCGCCATCGCGGTTGATCAACCGCTCTCCGTCACCCTTTCCATCGACGGCCGCGCCACTCCGGAATCCACCCGGGTCGAGATTCCCGCCGGCCAATCCGAAACTCGTTTTCTCCTCCGCTCCTCCGGCCTCGGACCCGTCACCGTCCGGGTCAGCGCGGCGGGCTTCAGCGACAGTGTCCGCCTCCACCAATACCTTCCGCTCGCCCCTCCGGTCGCCGCCCTGCTCGGAGGCATGCTCGGTGGGTTTGCCCGCAGTTTCCTGCCCAAAGCCCGCCGCCGGGCCGCCGGACGGCGCGTGCTCGAGGGCCTCGTCGTGGCCATGATCGTGTTTGTCGCCGCCGTCCTTGGCGTGGCCGCCTTCGGCCTGCCGCCGGCCATCGCCGGCACCGAGGCGGGCGCCTTTCTCACCGGCGCACTAGCCGGATTCTGCGGGGTGATCCTGCTCGAAAAACTCACCCGCTCCCGGTTCTGGAACCGCCCCGCGGCCTGAGCCCGGGCTCAGCGCACCAGCAACGCAAAGCCTGTTTGTATCCAAAGGGGGATGACAAAAATCCCCAGCGCGGTCGTGCCGATGATGACCTGTGCCGCCACCAGGGGCTGGCCGCCGAAATAGCGCGCCAGCAGGAGCGGGAAAATCCCCGCTGGCATCGCCGCCTGGATGATCACGATCGCTTTCAAGGTCTCGGGCAGCGGCAGGAACAGCGCCGCCGCCACGAAGAGCGCCGGCAGCACGGCCAACCGCAAGGCCAGCGCTCCACCCAAGACCCGCCGGTCCCAGAGGCTGCCGAGGCGGTCGAGATAGGGCACCACGGTCGCCCCGATCAGCACCAGGCCGAGCGGGATCGCGCACTGGGCCAGCGCATCAATGGTCAGCGCCGCCGGCTTCGGCAGGCTCTCGCCCATCCCGGCCAGGTTGATCGCCGCCGCCGCCAGCACGGAGAGGACCGGCGGATTCGCCACCCGCCGCCAGTTCTCCCGCCACGAACCGCCCGCCAACACCACCAGGCCGACCGTCCAGACCGCGATTTCCACCCCGACGTTGTGCACCAGGAGCAGACCGAGCGCTTCCTCCCCCAACAGCGACTGCACCAAGGGGATGGGGATGTAGCCGTAGTTGTAAATCCCCACCGCAAAGACAAAGGTCCGCAGGCCGCGCCCTTTCTCCAGCCGCAGCAGCCGCCCCGCCCACCAGGCCACCAGAAAGCCCAGCACGATGGTGCAGAAGCCCAGCACCGGCGCCCAGACGAGGTTGGCCGGCTCCCGGAGGGCGGGATTGCCCAGCACCGCCCGGAAAATGAAGCACGGGTAAAACAGGTTCACCACCAGCTTCATCAGGCTCTCATCCGCCTGCTCGCTCAGCCAACCCGCCCGCCGGGCCAACCCACCCAGCGCAATGAGCGCAAAGACCGGCGCGATCACGGTAAGGAGTTGAAAATAGCCCGGCACCGCCTGGAGATCTTCAACCCCGGATCGGCCGCATCCCGCCGCTCCAGTCCAGTTTCTTCCGCACGGTCTCGAAATAGGCGTAGTCCGGCGGCTGCGCCAAACGCAGCCGGCGCGGATCAAGGCTGATTTCCAGTCGGTTGGCCTCCCCGAAGCCCGGCGGGCACTGGCCGTCCATCGCCACCAGCAGGCGGGGATGCCCGCTGCCACCGCTCACCGTCAAGTGCACCGTATCCGGAAAGATGATCGAGCGGTTGCTCAGGGTGTGCGGGCAGATCGGCGTCAGCGCCACCGCCGCCGTCTCGGGATGCATCAAGGGGCCGCCCGCGGAGAGGTTGTAGGCTGTCGAGCCGGTCGGCGTGGAGAAAATGAGCCCGTCACAGTAAAAGTCCGTCACCAGTCCTCCGTCCGCTTCCACCTGCAGATGGACCAGCCGGAAGGCCCCGTTTTCCTTCACCAGGATGTCGTTCAGCGCCACCCCTTCGGCACCATCCGCCGACCGCCCCCGCAAGACCGCCCGGCGACCAATGCCGAAGGCACCGTCCAGCAGGCGGGCAAAATCCTCCTCAATGCCATCGGCCGGGAAGACGGTCAGAAATCCGAGGCTGCCACGGTTGACGCCCATCACGGGAACGTCGTGCTCCAGCGCCGCCGCCACCACTCCGAGCAGGGTGCCGTCACCCCCCACCACCACGCAGAGGTCCGCCCCTTTCAGAAAATCCCGCGGCAGGGGATAAAGGTCCGAAACTTCCACCGTGCGGCCGTGTGCGCAGGCCAGGTCCGCGAGGCGGCGGGCCAAGGTTTCCGCACCGGGTTTGTCTTGGTTGATGACGATGGCGAGGCGTTCGACCGGTCCTGGGCTGGCGGGAGCTGCTGTCATGGCGTGGGCACGACTCAAATGCGCCCCCGCCGCCCTGGCGAGGCCATTTCCCCTCTCATACCGGCCAAGTCTGTCCGCTCCAGCCCATGTCCCAAAACAGATACTCCATCCGCACCCCGCGCACGTAGTGCAGCTCCATCGCGGCGCGAGTCGCCGGGTCCGCCGCCGCCCCCGCCCGGTCGACCACCGCCACCACCGCGCGCACCACGGCATCAAAGGCCTCTCCGCCATAGGTCTCGATCCAGCGCCGGTACAGGGGATCCGGCGATCCGGCTTTGGCCAGTTCTTTGCCCACTTCACCGTAGATCCAATAACAGGGCAGAAACGCCGCCAGGCCTTCCGCATAGGGCCGCTCCAGTGCCACCCGCATCAGGTAGCTGGTGTAGAGCAGGCAATTCGGCGCCGGCTCCGTCGCCATCACTTCCTCCGGCGTCAGCCCCCAGCCGGAGAAAAACCCTTCATGCAACTCCCGCTCCACCGCCACGGCGTTGGCGGCATGGTTGCAGAAGAGTTCCAGGTCCTCCGACCGCTCCGCCCGCGCCCCGAGCAAGGCCAGGCCACGCCCGAAATCCCGCAGGTAAAGCGCGTCTTGGATCACATAGTGGCGAAAGGCGTCTTTCGGCAGGGTGCCGTCGGCCAGGCCTTTCAAAAAGGGATGCGTCAGGATCCGCCGGTAAACCGGCTCGCCCGCCGCCCACAAGTGCCGGGAAAATGCCATGCCCGCAGGATGGCAGCCTCGTCGCGCCGCCGCAACCCATCACCGCCCTGCGGTCCTTGCGACTGGCCAATCTGCCGCGACCCGCCCACTCTCCCGCCAATGCCTTCTTCCCTCAAATCCATCGCCGTCACCGGCGGCAGCGGCAAGGCCGGCGCTTTTGTCGTCCGCCACTTGCTCGAATCCGGTTACCGCGTCCTCAATCTCGATCGCGCCCGCCCGGCCCAGTCCCCCGGCGGCCGCTTCCTCCAGACCGATCTCACCCACTACGGCGAAACCGTCGACGCCCTCTCCGGCGTCGATGCCGTCATCCACCTCGCCGCCATCCCCGCCCCCGATCTCCGGCCCGACGAGGTTACTTTCCGCGAAAACATCGCCTCCACCTACAATGTCTTTCAGGCCGCCCGCGTTCACCGCCTCCAACGCGTCGTCTGGGCTTCCAGCGAGACGGTTCTGGGGCTGCCTTTCGTCGATCCGCCCCCCGCCTACGCCCCGGTCGATGAGGACACGCCCCCGCTCCCCCAGTCCGCCTACTCGCTCTCCAAGGCTGCTGGCGAAACCCTCGCCACCCACTTCGCCCGCTGGACCGGTGTCGCCCACCCGGGCCTGCGCTTCAGCAATGTCATGCGCCCCGAAGACTACGCCGGCTTTCATGCCTGGCAGGACGACCCCAACCTCCGCCGCTGGAATCTCTGGGGCTACATCGACGGTCGCGATGTCGCCCAAGGCTGCCGTCTCGCCCTCGAACAGCCGGACCTCGCCGGCGCGGAAATCTTCATCCTCGCCGCCGCCGACACGGTCATGAAACAACCCAGCGCCGCATTGATGGCCGCCGTCTATCCGGACGTTCCGCTCAAGCGCCCGCTCACCGGGAACGAATCCATCCTCTCCATCGACAAAGCCCGCCGCCTCCTCGGCTACGACCCCGCCCACTCCTGGCGCGATTCAACCGCGCCGTGATCCGGGCCGGCAACGCCGCACCAACAATAACAGTAGGACCGCCAGTCCCGCCACCACCCCCGCCAGCCGCGGCTCCGGCACGAAGGTCACTCCGCTCGTTGCCGTGATCCAGTCTTCGAAGAGAACCAGCGCCGTCGCTCCCGAAATGTCGCCGTATCCGGAATTTGGCGACCCATTGAAGCGCGCCGAAAAAGCGATCGTTCCGGCCAGGTAGTAGTCCCCCCCGCCGCCACAAAGACCCCGCCCCCGCTGTCCCCCGGCGCCACCGCCCCTTCCAGCCGGGTCGGCTCCGTCTCCACCCCAAGGCTGTTGTGCCCCCCGCCGGGCGAGTCGAAATCACTGACAAAGGCCGATGCAGCCAAGCCGAAGTCTCCGCCAAATCCATCGATCCGATTGGTCATCGCCAGCCGCCCCGGCGCCGGCGCGTTGAAGCCGGTCCGACCGGTCCCGGTCAATCCCCAGCCGACCCACGCACCCACCTCACCCAGCAGGTCTTCGGCCACGCCAAACCCCCACAGCTGCGCCGGCGCCACTCCCGCCACCGGATCCACCAGCCGCAGAAGCGCCAAGTCGTTGGTCTGAGTGGCGTTGTCGAAACCCGGCAAAATGAAACGCTCCGCCACCGCATAAGAACCCCCGTCGATCCGGAAGCTGAATCCGGACACGTTGCCAAAGGCCGCCAGATGCGCCGCCGTCAAGACCCAGTCCGACGCGATCAGCACCCCGCTGCCGGACAACCCTGTCCGCACTTCGCCCACGCTCGGAAACTGCGCCCCCAAAGCCACGTAATCCGCCAACGAAACTTCCGGCGCATCCAGAGGATCAAGCCGCGTGATCGCCTCCGCCGGCACGGCCAACACAAAAGCGGCCGCCAAAACGGCCCAGTCCCATCGCGGAAATGAAGAAAGTAAGCGCATCGGAGGAAAGGGGAACAGCCGCAAGGATTGCCGGCTTCCCGCCAAAATAGCGAGCCCATACTTCTCCAATCACCACGCGCCTGAATACGTGCAAGTCACCCACTCCCTCCCCAGAACCACCATCATCAACCAGCAAACTTCCACTCCGTAGCTGCAGTCGTGAGACTGCGGTCCCCTCCCCACACCCTCTGAACACGACCCCCACGGCCCACCCTGCCCGCCCCCCATGGATCGTAAACCGATCCATTTCGCCTCCTAGCGACGGCTCAGACCTAAGCCATTTAAATACTGGTTCAGCTTTGCATCCAAGAGCCGGCGAATCTCCTCCGCAGGCATCTCCTCGTCCGGCAAGGATCTCCGCACTATCTGGCCATAGGGTGTCTGGTGAAGTTCAAACTGAATCAACTCCTCCGAACTCAGTATCGGCCGAAGACCGTCAACGACCGCAAGGTGATGCAAGGCATGTTCCTGCGAATCAACGCCCCGGTGGATTTTAGCTTGGAATTCATGTTGATACTGTGTAAGCGTTCTTCTTCCGCATCTATCGTTTAGGTGTGCGGGCGGCTATGCTGTCG
>REEB01000002.1 GCA_007695295.1 Puniceicoccaceae bacterium | reverse complement strand
TGGAACCACTTCTGGCCCAACTAGCCCCGTGACCCCGCACTCTTAATCACACCCACGGGCAGGCCTTGGCCGAAGCCTTGCTTTCGCTGTTCAGGATGGTAGGCAAGCGTATGGAAAAACGACCGTTCTCCGAACTGGGCATTTCTGATGCGATCCTCAAGGCCGTCGACCGCCTCGGTTTCGAGGAGGCCTCCCCGATCCAAACTGCGGTTATCCCGGTCGCGCTGCAGGGGGGTGACGTGGTGGGCCAGTCCTCGACCGGCTCGGGCAAGACGGCGGCTTTTGCCATTCCGGCTATCGAGCGTCTTGATCCCGCGCGCCGGGTTACGCAGGTGCTGATCCTCTGCCCGACCCGGGAACTGGCCCTGCAGGTGGCCGAGGAAACCGGCAAGCTGGCCGCTTTCCGTCGCGGTGTCCAAGTGGTGCCAATCTATGGGGGCCAGTCCTATGACCGGCAGTTCCGCGCCCTCGCCGCCGGCGCCCAGATGGTTATCGGCACCCCCGGGCGCATCCTCGACCACCTCGACCGCGGCACGCTGGTGCTGGATGACTTGGCCATGCTCATCCTCGATGAAGCCGACCGCATGCTCGACATGGGTTTCCGCGAGGACATCGAGCGCGTCCTCGCCGCCGCTCCCGAGGGGCGGCAGTTGTTCTTTTTCTCCGCCACCCTTCCCAGGCCCATCCGCGACCTCATCAGCCGTTTTGCCAAGAATCCTAGCTGGATCCATATTGAGGCCAAGGCCCTCAACGCCCCCCAAGTGGACCAAGTCTACTACGAGGTCGACCGTCGTTCTAAGCTGGAAATTTTGACGCGGCTCATCGACCTGAACGATTTCCGCTACGGCATTATTTTCTGCAGCACCAAGGTCATGGTGGATGACCTTGATGAGCACCTGCACGCGCGCGGCTACGCCACCGACCGGCTCCACGGCGACATCTCCCAGGCACAGCGCAATCGGGTCATGGCGAAATTCCGCAAAAAGGGCTTCGAGTTTCTCGTCGCCACCGATGTCGCCGCCCGGGGTCTCGATGTGGACGACCTCGAGGTGGTTTTCAACTACGACCTGCCCAACGACTCCGAGGACTACACCCATCGCATCGGCCGCACCGGCCGCGCCGGACGAAAAGGCAGGGCAATCACCTTTGTCTCCGGGCGAGAAGTCTACAGCCTGCAGGCCATGATCCGCCATGGCGGACTCAAGCTGCGGCGGGAGAAAGTGCCCTCCCTCGACCAAGTGGAGCAGGCCCGCGAAAACGCCTTCTTCGAACGGGTCCGCGCCATCCTGGACAGCCGGAGCTTCAAAGCCAACGACCGCTTCATCGACCGGTTGCTCGACCAAGGCTATCCGAGCACCGATATCGCCTCCGCCCTCATCCATCTCATTCAAAACGGCGGTCTCGGCCAGGACGCTGCCGAGCCTGAACCAGGGAAGGCGTTTTTCCAGCCCGATCCGCCAGCCCCGGAAACCGGCACGGGCTCGCGGGAGGCTGGTCCCCGGCCGGACTCCGGGAAGAAAAAGAAGGCTTCCCCTGAAGCCCGTCGGCCCCGTGATCCCGGGGACCCGGTCGCCAAGCCGGCGCACCAGCGTCCGGGCCGCACCGGGCGCGAGAAAGGCTACGTCACCCTCTGCTTTAATGTCGGAAAACGCCATGGTGTCCGGCCCGCCGACTTGGTGGGAAAAATCGCCGGAGTCACCCGGCTTCCGCCGGTGGTGGTGGGGGCGATCGATCTGCATGATCGTCAATCCTTGGTCGATGTGGCGGCGGAGCAGGCTGGCCTTATCGAGCGCAAATTGGCCGGGGTTCGTGTCAAAGGCCAGGTGTTGAAACCGTTTCCGGCGGCGCCGGATCCGTCTTGAGGCGGGTTTTCTCCGCTGACCGTTTCACCCCATCCGCAGGCGATGGGGGCCGAGCAGCTCAAAGAGGAAGCGGAGCGTGTTCACCGGGTATCCGAGCAACTCGTGAACCGGCTCCAGAAGGATGACCGATTGCAGGGTGGCGGCGTAGACGAGCAGTCCGCAGAGCGCTCCGCAGAGAATGCTTCCCACCCGATCAGGCGTTTCGGGCATTTCGACCGGTTGCAGTGTCATTAGCCGTACCAGCACCAGCCCGGGCAGCATGATGATGAGGAAGCCGATCCAATAAGCGGCTAAGATGGAGGCTCCGGGACTCTCGATCACCGTCCCCCGCAACAGCATTACCAAGTATTTCCATTCCAAATACGCAAAGCGATAGGCGACGAAGAGCACCACGACCGTGGCCAAGGATTGGAAAAGTCCATCGTCGACTGCCTTGCTGATGAAAATCCACACCAGCACGAGCAGGTAGAGGACGAGAAGAAGCTGAAGCATTAGGTCGGTCATGGGGCGTCGTAGCCGGCGGCCCGGAGCGCGTCTTGGACCCAGATCTCCCCCGCAAAGACTTTTTCCCGGGCGTGGTCCCGCATCCAAGTGTAGGACTTGGATTGGAGATTGCGCCGTAGATCGGCTTCATGGCCGGCTTTTTCCAGCCACTCCCGGATGGTGGCGTCCACGGTCAGCGCCTCGAAGACCCCGGTCCTCCCGACAAACCCCGATCCATAACAGTGGTCGCAGCCCTCACCGGGCTGGTAGACGGCGATTTCATGTGC
>REEB01000217.1 GCA_007695295.1 Puniceicoccaceae bacterium | reverse complement strand
CACGATCCGGCCGGCCTCACCGAGAGTCCAGGTTTCGCGGAAGTCGGCATCCGCACCCGGGCTGGGCGTGTGGCCGCGGGGGTGGATTTGTCCGGTCATGACATTTACGTAGTCACTATTTGAATACTCAAAGGTCCGCCGGGCATCGTAGGGATCAATGATCGCGGTCAGGCTGTCCCCCTCGTACTCCAGCACGGTGCGCCGCCCGGCGGGATCGACGATGGCGGTGATCCGTTCGCCGCCTTCGAAGCGGGTGACGAGGCCGACCGGATCGGTGATGGAGACAAGCGCGTCACCGGCCCACTGGTAGTGGGTTTCGTTGCCATTCCGGTCACGCAGAATGGAAAGTTTGCCGTCGCGGTTGAACTCATAGACGTTGGCCCACTTGTCGCGGAGGACAAAGGTGCCATCGGCGAGCTGACGCAGTTCGGCGTGATCGGCGGCGGAGAGGGAGGTGAAAGCCTCGCCGATCTCACGCGGAGCGAGATAGATTTCTTCCTGGCCATTGCCATTGACGAGGAGGACGCCGGCATCGCCGGGGAACAGCTCCAGCAGACCGCCCCACCCCCAGCCGGCGCCGAACATACCCCCGCGGGAGTTGACCACCGCGTAGGGCTGGCTGAAGGTGAAGAAACGGCCCTCGACCAACCTGCCCTCGGCGTTTTCCCGAAAGAGACCGTATTCGAGGACAATGGTGTAGAGGCCGGTCGGAACCTCGCCGAGATCGATGGGGAGCCCGGCTCCGATGGCGGCCCCCTGCTCAAGGGAAGTGGGCACCTCGAAGACAACCTCGCCACCGGTAAGCCCGAGCCGGGCGGCCTCGACCGGATCGAGGCCGGACCCCACCGCCACGACCCCGTCCTCACCGCGGAGGGTCAGGCGAGTGACGAGCACACGGTCGTCCTGGTCGGCGGGCAGACCACCGATGGAGAAATAGTAGAGGTGGTCGGGTTGGGCGCGGATCGAGTGGTAATGCAGGCTGGGTTGGTGGGACTGGTTGAGGGAACGGTAGGCGACGAGGTCGACCGAATCCCGGAGAGCGCCGGTATGGACATCGACCGCGGTGCGGAAGCCGGCGGAAACGGTGAGCGGCTCGTTGGGGAAGGCGCTCAGGGTGGGCGCCTGGTTGTAGGGGGTGGCGCTCAAGGCGAGGAAATCGCCCCGGAGCGGGGGCGGGGAGGCGAGGCCGCGGGGCAGGCGGCCGACCTCGATGGGAGCGAAGCGGTTCGGACTGGTGCCATCGGGGCCGGTCGGAGCGATGCCGTACTGGAGCGGGCCGTCCGCTGTTTCGCGGAAAAATCCGTAGTGGCCCCGGGTGGCGATAAGTGGATTGATGACATCGATGGGCACGGTGGAGAGCGGGCCGCGGATGAGGCGGGACAGCTCCTCCGGCACCGGCAGTGGCTCGCCGATCTGGCTCCAGAGCGGGGCGGGTTCGCCCTTGGCCTCCTCCTCGATCGTAGCCACCATGAGTCGGGCGTCATAGGTGAAGACAAATTCGCTGTGGAAGCCGGCGTAGAGCAGGCCGGTAGTCGGATCGAGGGAAATGCCTTCGGGGAAACCCTCCATGATGGGACTGGTCGCGGCCACCACCCGCGGCCGATCAATGAGGTTATTGAAGTCGCCGAGTGGATTGCGGATGACACCGACATTACCGCCCGCCCCCAGGGGCACACCGATCACCACCCCATTTTCATCGGTGAAGAGGTGGTTGTAAGCGAAGATCGGCGCCATGGAGGGGTCGCTCTTGGGATCACCAGGCACGAAGCGGTTGTAGGAGGTGATAAAGGCGAAGGATGGATGCGGGCCGATCGAGTCCTCAAAGTGGTTGGCGGGGAGGAAGGTGATGCCGCTGGCGTTGGAGAGTCCAAAGACCTGGCTTTGCCGGCCCTCGATGAGCCGCGGGATGATGCCGAGGTGATTGAGCGAGAGCGTTTCGACCTCGGTGAAAAAGCTTCCGTCCGGGGAAGTCCGCATCCGCAGCACGCCCACGCCCTGGTTGTTGGCGAGGCGGTCGGTGAAGAGGAAGACCTTCGGATCGTCGGTGGCGGTGATGGCGTAGGGCTCTGGACCGACCGGTACTGCGGTTTTGAATACGGGGGCCTGGCGGGAGGCGGCGTTGGTATCGATGATGATGAGGTGCCCCTGCGCCGCGGCGTAAGCGCCGAAAAGAGTGCGGCCGGGTGCGGTGGCAACGAGGGTGGCGCCGTCGGGCGAGACGGCCAGCTCGCGCAAACCAAGGGGCGCGGGAGAGACCGCGATGGTCCGGACATGGCGATGGAAGTCGGCCGAGAATGGATCGATATCGATGACGTAGATCGCGCCGGTGTTGGCATCGGAGGCGTAGAGGTAGCGCCCGCCTGGCTCGACCGCGACATCGAAGATCCGCGCACCGGTGGGAAGCCGAATCGGCCGGATGCCGGGCAGGTCGGGGTTGGTGTCGATCTCATGGAGCGCCACCGTATCAATGACGGAAATACCTCCGTAGGCAGACAGCCCGACATAGAGGCGGTTGCCATCGGGGCTGAAGGCGGCCTTGCGGGGGTTGAGAAAGCCGAGTCCAGCGCCTTGGGCAAGAGGGATGCGGGCCGCCTCGACCGGGTCGAACTTCGTGAAGTCTTCGCCGCCGAGCTGGAGTTCGACGGTGTTGAAGTTGTCGATCGCGGAGACGCTGTTGTCGCCGTTGTTGACGGAGAACGTGTAGCGGCCGACGGAGTTGATCTGGATCGGGTTGCTGGTCACGACCTGGACTCGGAACTCGCCGTCGAGCGGCGCATACATCTGCCGGCTGACCGTAATGTAGGTTCCGGCAAGCATGAACCCGGCGGGCAGATCAAAGGAGTAGGTGTTTTCGCCGATCTCGGTGAGGTCGGCCCCGTCGATGCGGAAGTCCCGGCCTCCGACCGGGAGCACATTGCCCTCGAAGTCGAAGCTATCGCGGCCGCCCACTTCGAGGGTGATGAACAGATCCTCGATCTTGCTGCCGAGAAAATCGGGGGCGGCGGGGAAGGGATTTTCCGTGAGCAGGAAATCCGAACCTTCGAGCACGACCCGCGGTGTGAGCGGTCCGTCGGCCGGCCCAAAGTCAAAGAAGGCCTGGATGAGCGAGGGCGCCGCCATGCCCTGCACAATATAGCGGGGCGGGAAGGGAATGCTGTAGGTGGCGGTCTGACCGGGGAGGACGCTGACGCCGGTTTCGTCGACGAGGACGAGGCCGTTGGGCTGGGCGAAGCGGGTGTTGAGGGTGTAATTGAATGTGGCCGAAAGCGGCAGGAGGGTGTCGCCGAGCGGCCCGGGAATGGAGAAATATTTCGGGCCCTCATCACTTCCACCGAGGGCGCCCTGCATACTGATGACCGGGGCAGTCTGTCCACGGCCGACCACGCTTTGGTTGGCCTGCAAACGGGTGTTGAAGTCGTCGATGGCCATAAGGGTTCCGCCGAGATTGGGGGACATGAGGGCGCTGTAGCCAACGATGCTGGGAACGAAGAAAATGCCGTTTTCGCCGCGGCGGTTGAAGAGCCCCAGGTTGGGCGGAGAAGTGCTGCGGAGTTTTCCGTCCTCTCCGACGACGAGGGTATCCATGAGGAACCAGGCCTGATCGGTGGGCTCGCCGGTGCCGTAGTCGAGGGTGCCGGGCTGCATAATGTAGAAGACCTCCCCGACGGCGGCGCCGGCCGGTGCATCCATCTCCAGCGAGAGGCCGACCCCGGTGAGCCGACCGCCGAGCTCGACTTGGATGCCGCCGGCGTACTCGAAGCCGGCCGGGACATCAAAGGGGCGTTCGGAAGGGGCGGCCCGGCGGATGGAAACCGCCGTTTCCGTGTCGAAAGCTCCGGCGGGCAGGCCGAGCACGAGATCGCCGTTGGCCACCACCCCGCCATCGGTTCCGATGACCGTTCCGTTGGCGGCGGCCTCGGTGATGGTGAAGGCAACCCGGTGGCTCTGGCCGCCCTGCACCATCGAGACCACCACCCGGCCGGGCTGGAGCGCGGTCACAAGGCCATCGGCATCGACGGTGGCGATACCGGGATCGCTGGTGAAATAGAGCGTTCCCGCCGATGCCGTATTCAGTTGAAGGATACCTTCCTCAACCCGTTCGCGGAGCACGAGCTGGCGGGTGTCACCGGGGCGGAGGGCGTAGGATGCGGGGTAGAATTCCAGCAGCCGGTTTTCGGCTGTGCCGACGGTGACGGCGGCGGCGATCGATCCGCCGCCGGGGAGGTCGAAGGCGATGGCGGCCGTTCCGGCGGCCAGTCCGAGCACGGAGCCATCCGGGCTGGCCGCGGCGATGGTGGGATTCAGCGAGCGGACGGTGAAGTTGGAGGAGCCGAGGGCAACCTCGCCGCCCTCGTAGAGACCGATGAGTTTGAAGGTATGGATGGAGCCGGGGGCCAAGATCGGGTCGGGGTTGGCGATCCGGAAACCGGTGAAGGTGACGTCCTCCACGGTGACAGCGATGCTGGCGGGGGCGGAGCGGAGAAGACCGTCGTCGGCCACAATGGTGAAACCCGCCGTGCCGGTGAACCCGGGATCCGGCGTGAAGACAACGGTGCGGCCATGGTCGAGCCAGCGGAGGGTGCCGTTGACCGGGTCAAGGGCCAAGAAGCGGAGACGGTCGCCATCCGGGTCGGTGGCAAGGGTGCGAAGATCAAGCGTCACCGGTGCCCCCCCGAGCGAGACGAGGTTGGCCGCTTCGATCACGGGAGCGCGGTTGGCGATAAAACCAAAGGCGGTTTCCACATAGACGAGATCGTTTTCATCGATAACGCCGTCACGGTTCCAATCGAGGTCCTCGGAGTAGGCGGGGTCGCCTGCAACAGCTCCGATGGCGGCCCGGACAAGGTCTTCGTCGGTGCCGTCGATGCGCCCGTCGCCATCGGCATCGCCGGCCAGGAAGATCCGGACGGTGACGGAACCGGAGCCATCACCGGCTTCGATGACAAGCGGACCGGCGGCATCAAGAGTGACGAGGGCGAGACTGCGGTTGCCCTCGACAGAGGTGTAACCGGCCTCGAAACCGAGGATTTGGGCGGGATCGGGGCTGGCACCGGCGGTGGCGGTAACCTCAATGCCAATGGTGACCTGGCCGGTCAGTGAAGTGGCCAGCTCAGCGGCGTCGAGGAAAAGACCGAGGCGGGCGGGGCCATTCGCTCCGGCGGTGAGGGTGAAGGTTTCGCCAAAGGCACTCCGGAGCCCGCCGGCGACAAGATCGATCGGATCGGTGCCGACAAACAGGCCCTCCTCATCATAGCGGATGACCTCCGGGGTATCCCCGAGGACGGCCCAAAGCCGCCCATCATCATCGGTGCGGTAGCCGAGCCAAGTCCGCCGGTCGGCTTCGAGCACGGAGACCTGCACGAGGTGGCCGGCGGCATCGTAGTGATATACCGCCTGGGAGCCGTCGGGCGCGGCCAGGCGGGTGATGCGGCCCGAGCTGTCGCGCTCGATGGCCACGCGGGAGCCGTCCGGAGCGACGATGCCGCTGCCGCTCCAGACCAGCCGTATTCCATCGGGTGAAACCGTTTCACGGAGCCCGAAGCCGGTCTGGTAGCGGAAGACGGCCCCATCGGGAGCAGTGACGGTGTAATGGTTGAGCCCAAACTGACCGGAAGCCGGATTGTAAGGTAGCGCATTGCCAACGCGCAGGTAGCCCTCGGCAGTGGCCCGGAGCACGACGCTCGGGCTGGACAGGGTGTAGCCGACACCCGGATCGGAGCTCCAGCCCGGGAGGAAGAAGTCGCCGCCGGCCAGACCAAGCGAGACCGGGGCGAAGGTGAAACCCGCCCGGGAGCCGTCGGACAGGGTGAGGTAAACGCGGTCGCCGTCGTTGAACGCCGGATACAGCCCTTCGGACTCACGACCGGTGGGCTGGAGGGAAGTGGTGATACGGGGATCGACCCCGAGGAAACGCCAGCCGAGCCCGAAGGAGCCGGACTGTTCGGCATGGAGGCTGTCGTAGCCACGCTGAATGGCCAGCTCGATGCCACCGAGATTGACCACGAGGTCGGTTGCAACCCGGGTGTGGGTGCCGGTCTTGACGGCGGTGTTGATCTCGATGCGGTGCTCGGCCACGGAGGTGCGGCCGGAAATGTCCCGGGCCTCAAGGCGCAGCAGATAGGCGCCATTTTCGAAGCGCGAAGGATCGAGGAGGGCGAGTTCGCCTGCAACCGGAGCAATGCCGCCGGCGAGGACCACTTCCCCACCCCCGGCCACCGGGATCAGCCGCAGGCTCCAGCGGTCGAGGTTGGTGTCCTGCACCGATCCGGTCAGGACGCTGACGGCAGAGAGGGTCGAGCCGGCCGCGGGAGCTTCGAGGCCGACGACCGGCGCATCGCGGTCGGCGGGATCGCGGACGAGAATTTCGGCGAGCCGCTCGGCGGTGAAGCCGTCGGCATCGGTGGCGCGGACCAGCACCTCATAGCGCCCGGGTGCGGATGGTTCGAACCGCACCCGGCCGAGGCTGTCGAGGGCGCGGAGCTGGCCGTTTATACTGACTTCGATGCTCTGGATCGGGCTGGCCCCCGCGGCGGTGGGCTCGATGAAGACCGTGGCGCCAGGGGTGACGGGAAAGCCGGGGGTGATGAGCACCTGGACGGAGGGCGGGACGGGCTGGCGATTAACGATCAGCGTGAGCACCCGAGTGACTGAGGCGCGGCCGTCGGAGACGGTCACCGGAAGGTCGTAGCGGCCGGCTTGGGCGCCCACGGGGGTCCAGACAAATTCTCCGGTGGCCTCGTCGAAGGATGCGCCGGCGGGCAGATTCTGTAGTTGGAAGGTAAGTACATCTTCGGCGTCGGGATCGGAGGCGGCGAGGAAGAAACGGGACTCGACCCCGGCGAGCAACTGGCGGGACGGCGGGGTCGGGAAGACCGGCGGCCGGTTGACATTGAGGACCTGGATGAAGGTGGTGGTGGTGGCGGTGGCGCCGGCGGGATCGCTGACCCGGAAGGTCAGTTCATAAATCCCGGCCTGATCGAAACCTGGCGTCCACTGCAGCCGGCGGGTGTCGGGGTTGAAGGAGGCGCCGGCGGGCAGATTGAGGGCGGAGAAGACGAGCGGATCGCCGTCGAGATCGCCGCCGCCGATTTCGAACGACAGGGCCAGCCCTTCCTGGGCAAGCAGGTAGGCCGGGGCGGTGATGAAAGGCGCGCGGTTGGTCAACGCGACGGTCACGGTCACCACCTGTGAGTCGGCGAGGTGGCCATCGCTGGCACCGAGGATGAAGGTGTAGGTGCCGGACTGGGCGAAGTCCGGAGTCCAGGTGAAGTCGCCGGTGAAGGGATCGAGGCGGGCGCCCCGGGGGAGGTTGTCGCCGAAGAAGAAGAGGGGATCGCCGTCGGGATCGGAGGCGGAGAGGGCGAGGGCAAAGGGCTGATCCTGGGCGAGCGTCTGGGGGGCGATCGGCTGGAGGAGCGGCCGTTGGTTTTCTGTCCGGACCACGACGGTGAAAGTGGCGGTATCGGAAGCCGGAGTGGTGGCCCCGAAGTTTCCGCTGTCGGTTACTTCAAGCGTGATGGTGTGAGCGCCGGCTTGTTCCGGAGCCGGCGTCCACCGGAACTCGGCCACCCCGTAGACACCGGTGGCGGTGAAGGTGGCGCCCGCGGGCAGACCGGTGGCACTGTAGGTGAGCGGATCCTCGTCGGGGTCGGAAACCCGCACGGTGAAAACCATTTCCTGGCCGATGAGAGCGACGCGGTCGGGAACAGCGGCGAAGATCGGCGGCTCGTTCGGAGAAGTGACGACGAGCAGGAAGGTGTGCTCGCCGGTGAGGGCGTTGGCGGCGATGCCATTGCCGTCGTCGCGGGCCCGCAGGGTGAGGGTGTAGACGCCGCGCTGGCCCGGTTGCGGGTTGGCCTCGATGAGGCCGGTGCCGTCGCCGAAGTCGATGAAACTCGCGAATGCGGGCAGTCCGGCGACGGACAACTCAAGTGGGCCGCCATCCGGATCAACGGCGGAGACCGGGATGAGCAGGGACTCGCCGACGGCAACTTCACGGTTGCCGATGGATTCGACCACAGGAACGCCATTGGCATCGAGAACCTCAATCTGCAGGACAAGGGTGTCGGTGTTGGGGGTGCCGGTGCCGGCGCCATCGTTGGCCGCGGTGAAAGTGATGGTGTAATGACCGGCCTGATCGTAGCCGGGACGCCAGGTGAAGAGCCGGGTGGTCTCATCGTAAACAGCCCCGGCGGGCAGACCGTCCACAGTGTACGTAAGTGTGTGTTGGGGCGGGAGCACGCCGGAAACCTCGTCGCCGGCGAGGCCGCCGCCGAAGTCTCCGGTGTTGGTATCCACGGCGATAACACGGACCGACAGGTTTTGGCCCTCGCGCAGGACGAGCGGATCGACGGGGATGAAGCGGACCGGGCCGTTGACCGGGAGGACGGTGAGTTGGACGGTGCGGGTGGCGGTGGCGAGGCCATTGGAGGCCTCGAAAACCACGTCGTAAACACCGGCTTGGTCGTAACCCGGCGACCAGAGGAAAAGCCCGGTATCCGACGCAAGGGAGGCGCCGGAGGGCAGGTTGACAGCTGTGTAGGTGACGGGGCGGCCCGAGCCATCGACGGCATTGACCCGGAAGGCCAGGGTGCCGCCCTCGGCCACGGTGCGGTCGGGCAGCGGCTCGAAAACCGGGGGCAGGTTGCCGGGCTGCACGGTGACGGCGAAGGTGCGGACGGTATCATTGACGCCATCGGAAACGGTCAGCCGCAGATCGGGATAGATGCCGGCATCGCCTCCGGCCGTTTCCCAGCGCAAGGTGCGCGTGACCGGGTCAAAGGAGGCGCCGGCGGGCAGGTTGTCCATCCAGAAGAGCAGCGCATCGCCCTCGGGATCGACGGCGGTGAAGGTGAGGACGAGCGTTTCACCCTCGGTCAGGGTCTGGTTGGCGACCGGGGCGATGACTGGCGGACGGTTGACCCCGGAGACATTGACCGACCAGGTCTGCCGGGTGTAGGCCCCGGAGGAGGAAAGCACCCGCAGATCGAAGGAAACCTGATCGGATCCACCGCGGGGCACTTCCCAGAGCAGGAGGCCGGTCTGCGGGTCGATCTGAGCACCCTCCGGACCGGAGAGAAGCAGATAGGCGAGGCTTTCACCGGCAGGCGCGGTGGCGGTGGCTTGGTAGCGGTACTGCACGCCGGCGGCAGCGGCGGCATCGGGAGCGGAAAGGATCGCCGGCCGGAGAGAAACATCGAAACCGGTCTGGACGCGGGTCTCGGCGAGGTTGGGTTTGAGCGCGGCAGGGTTGTCCATGGTGACCGTGATCCAGGGGGTGGACTGGCCGGGGGCAAGCCGGCCGCCGGACGGCAGCAGCTCGCGGTAGAAGGCGCCCTCGGGACCGTCGCGGCCGTTGGCGTTGACGACCCCGATACCCTGTCCAAGCAGACCGTCGAAAAGGAAACGGACAGGACCGGTGAGGTCGTCCTCGGTGGGATTGGTGAGGCGAAGATCGAAGGAGATGGTCCCGGCGGCGCGGTCGATGCGGGTCTTGCTGAACTCGAGGCCGGGGGCGACGGCCTCGGTGCGGTCCTCGACCACGCTGAACTCGGCCACATAGCCCGCGGCCAGGGCCATGCCGAAGTCATCCTCCAGGATCGGCAGCACCCGCAGCTCGTAGTTGGAGGGCAGGAGAGTGTCGAAGGAGAGCACGACCTCGCGTCGGGCCGGATCGTAGAGGGCGAGGGCGACGGGGATGCGCTGGCCGGTGAGCGTATCGATGAGGATGTAGTTGTCCGGGTTGGACACGGAGCGCGGATCGGCCACTCCGCCGCGGAACATGGGGGCATTAAACGTGATCGTGATGCGGTTGGGCGCGGTGGTGAGACCGCTTTGGTCGGCCGGATCGCTGGCGAGGACCGAAGGCGGACGAGCCGGGAAAAGCACATCCACTCCGCGGCCACCGGCGAGGTAGATGCGCCCGTCGGAGCCAGCGGCGAGAAAGGCCCCGCGAGCCCCGCCACGGGCGATTTCGACGACTTGGCGGGAGCCCGGTTCGACGAGCAGAAGGCGACCTCCGGTGGTGGAGACGAAGGCAAGATTCTCGAGCAGCGTGCCGGGATGGCCGAAGGCGAGGGCAACACCCTGGCCGCCGGTTTCCGCAACCGGCTCCGGCCGGCCCCGGGCATCAAAGCGGACGAGCTGGCGGCCCTGCGGCCAGGTGATTCCCCAGAGGGCGCCGTCGGGTGCCACGGCCAGGCCTTCCACACGGGTGGTGGAGAAGTCGGACCAGACTCGGGTTTCGGTGTCGAATATCTGGATACCGACGGAGGTGGCGACGTAGAGGCGGGAGCTTTCCGGATCTGCGGCGAGGCCAAGGGTGACGCCCTGGCCGTGGCGTTCGAGGATGGCGCCGGTGGCGGGATCGAGAAGGAGGAGCTGGCCGCCGCCACTGGTCGCCCAGAGGGCGCCATCGCGGTCAAAGGCGAGGGCATAAACCGGGGTATCGAACACGGCCAGGGGCGCACCGGCCGGACCGCCGCCCACAGGCAGGTGGTAGAGGTGATTGCGGCCGGCGCCACCGGTTAGGTAGACCGAACCATCGCCCGCCACCGCAACCCCGAGGGCATTGATACCGGCTCCCGACCCGGGCAGGCCGCTGGTGAACGTTGCGGCGTTGAAGGGCGCGATGACTCGGGAGAAGGAAGGGGCGGCGGCTCCCGGCAAGGCGGCAGGGACACCCTCCAGCGCCTGAAGGAAAAACGGATGGACCGCGGGCAGGGTCGGTGGCGCCGTTGGCGGCAACGGGTCGAGAGAGGTAGGCGGCGTGGGCGGGAGGAATCCGAGGTTGAGAGCGGGCGGAAAGAGCGGGATGGAAAGGCCCGCCGGCTGGGCTTCGAGGTTGCCGGCATGGTCCGCGGCGAGGACGAGAAAGAGAGGCTGGCTGCCGGCCGGAGCGGTGTAGGTGGCGGAGGTGAGGTCGGTGCGGGTGAGGAGTGGCGTGTAGTTCTGCCCGTCCAGTGAGACATAGACGGAATACTCGCGCACTCCGGAGCCAAGGGCCTGATCCTCGGCCTCCCAGGACACGGTAAAGGTGTTGTTCGGTCCGGGCTGTGCTGTCCACGCGGATACAGGAGCCTCGGTATCGAAGGTGAGGGCGACGTGATTGGTGTCGACGGGCGGACCGTTGTCGATTATGACCCGGGCGCGGGTTTCGAGGGAGTCACCGGTGACGGTCTCGGGCCTGGTGCGGAGCTGGTAGGCAAAGCGCGCATCCTCGCCGGGCCGGAGCAGCCCCACCCCGGGTTCGGAAATCAGCAGCCCGGTCAGAGGATCGATGGCACGGAGCAGCCAAGTGGCGACACCGGAGTCGACGTCGATCCCGGCGCTGACTTGGAGGACGAAACCATGGCTGTCGACGAGGTTGAACTCTCCGTCGAAGGCGGCGCGGTTGGCCGGCAGGGCAAGCTCGAGGTCGCCGAGGCGGATGGAGGCGAGCTGGAAGGAGCGCGGATCGAGCAGTGGGTCGATTTCCTGCACAAGGCGGAGTTCGCGGACGGGGCGGCCGTCCGCAGGATTGGCGAGGGAAATGATAAACGGGAGGGACTGACGGCCGCCGGGAACAAAGTTCTCCGGGCCAAAACCGTTGGGACCGGTGAGGCGGATGCCGGGATCAGTGCCGGCCGGGCCACCGAGGAGATCCGCGGGGCTGACTCCCGGCCGGGACTCGGCCTGTTCACCACGCAGCTCGGCGAAGACGGTGAAAAAGTCATCCGGCACGACGACCCGGATCCGGAAAGCCTCGAAGCGGGTCTGGTGGGTCAGACCGAGATCGAAGGCCTCGCGATCGGGAATGGCGGAAGAGCCGAAGGCATCGGGCTGATGGCCGGCCCACTCGCGAATCATTTCGAAGAAAGAGGCGTGCTCTCCGGTCGGCACCGCTCCATCCGCCTGCCCGAGCAGGCCGGCGGTCAGCAGGGCCAACTCGCTGACAAAGACCGCCCGGGTCGTGGCGGGGGAGGGCAGGTCCTCCGATCGGAGCAGACCTGCGCCGACCAAGGCCTGAAGGTAAAGGCTTTCGAATTCAGCGGCATCGGTGGCGGGGGCGACGAGGGCCTGCGGGGCACGGGCATCGGTGAGGATGAGCTGGCGGAGTTCGTCGGCGCGAGCGCGCTGGTAATCGAGGTATTCCTCGACGGTGAACGGCGTAGCGGCGGCGTAGATGAAAAAGTCGAACTCGAGCTGGAGCAGTTCCTCGTCGGAGAGGTTGCGGAGGAAGTCGGGGTTCTCGGCCAGCAGCTCCTTCAGCCCCGGGTAGATCTCGAGGCCGAAACTGCGGGCATCGAGGGAGCCGGTGCGGAAATCAACGGCAAAGCCGCGTGCGGTGAGCAGACCGTCGAGATTGAGGATCGGGTCAAGGGCGGTCCAGGGAACCCCGGACACGGCAGGTTCACCGGCCAGGTTGGTCTGCATGAGCAGCCGCTCACCCGGAATGAAGGTAGCGTTGGGAATGCGCGGCACACCGTATTCGACAAACACATACGGATTGTCGAGATTGCCGAGATCGAGGAAATAGACCCCGTAAAAGGCGTTGGGGAAACCGGCCTTGCTGAGGAGGATCTCGTCGGTGCCGCCGAGGCCGACGGTGAGGTTGAGCGGCTGGGCGGGTTCGACCAGAAAGCGGTAGGGGATGATGGAGACCCGGCCGTCGGGGTTGCGGACTTCCAGATCGTAGAGCCCGAGCGGCGCCTCGCGCAGATCGAAGACGGCCACGATCCGGGTGGCGTCGACCACTTGGAAATTGAGTGGAACAACCTCTCCGAACTGAGGGCGGATCAGCCGGACGGTGGCATTGGGCGCGAAACCGGCGCCGCGGATGGTGGTGGTGACGTACCGATCCTGACCGCCACGATCGGGCGAAACCGAAGTGATGCCGAAGGGCAGGTAGCGGGCGGTGAGGGTGATCGGAAGCTGGGCCGGACCGCCCTGGCTGCGGACGAGGATATAATAAGTGCCGGCCTCGGTGGTGGGCACGACGGCGCTCTGGGATGCCTGGAGCGGACCCTCGAAGGCGGCGTCGAACTGCGAGGACGACGGAACCGCGCCACGGCGGACGTAAAGCTCGTTGGAGCCGCCGGCGGCTTCGAGATTGATCTGCAGGGTCTGCCCTGCCGGCACATCGATGCGGAATAGCTGGCTGCCGCGGTCGGGGAGGCTGGCTTGCAGAGGCGTGCCGGGAACGAGGGAGCGGACGGTGAGATTGAGGGCATCGGTGGAAGCGGTGACGTTGTTGTCGTCGCGCGGCCCTTCGAAGACATCATTGAAAAGATCGGTGCGGACGAGGATGCGCCAGGGGCCGGGGAGGGCGGGCAGCAGCGGAACGGTGAGGCTGGCGGTGTAGCTTTGGCCGGGCTGCAGCGTGCGGGCGGCGGAAGGCTCGAGGGTGCCGAGGAGCAGGTCACCGAAATCCCAGACGAGATCGGAGGAAAGGTACACGGCATCAGTCCAACGGCCGGTGGCGGGTTCATCGCCGTGGTTGGTGACCGTCCAGGTAACGGTGATGGGGTCGCCGACGCGGGCGCTGGTGGGCGCGGTGACGACATCGACCTGGAGATCGGACGGCGGCGGCAGCTCAATGAGCATGGGTGCGACGGTATGGCGGCGGTTGTTGGCCTCGTTGGTCTCGATGACCTGACCGCGGCTGGCGCCGCCCATGGGGGGATCGGTGACGACAAAGACGTAGTAGGGGCCGGTGAGTCCGCGGGGGAGGTTGAAAGAACCGGTCACGGTGTAGCTCTCGCCGGCCGCGAGGGGGGCATCCCGGCGGACAAAGCCGACATAGTGGTCGCTGCGTGTATCCAGAAAAGTATCACGGGAGAGCCAGATCTGGTCAGTCCATTGCCCCTGGCGGGCGGGAACATCGCCTTGGCCGATGTTGGTCACCGTCCAAGTGAGGTTGAAGGGATTGCCGGTGTTGACCAAGATAAGTGAATAATTACCTGCAGCAGTATTTCCTTTTGAATATTCATTTGTTGC
>REEB01000256.1 GCA_007695295.1 Puniceicoccaceae bacterium | reverse complement strand
GTCGCTTTTGGCCTCCCTGACCCTGCTCACGCCCGCCACCGCCCTCGCACAAGCACAGTTTGTTTTTTTTTGGGAGACCACCGAGAGCAACACCGAGCCTTACAAGTGGCAGGGATTAATTTTCTCCGGTAGTCCATCGGCAATCATTCAGGCCTACTTCGGCACCGGCGTAGCGCTGGAGCATCCCCAAGTGGTGGTGACCGCTGGACACTTGGCATTCGATGCCACCCGCCCGGCATGGATGGACCTGCTTCACTGGATGTGGCGGTATTCGAGTCAACTGGAACCCAACTTCCACACCGCCCAAACCTTGCCGGTGGTGCATATCTGGTCTGCCTTTTCGGCCCGGGAATTGGAGGAGCGGATGGACGGTGATTACGAAACGGATCTGCGATCCGACAACCTCTTCAATGTCGACTTTGCCGCCGCAGGTGCCTTCACCAATGTAGCCGGCGGCCAAACCGGGACCGCCCTCTTCACCCCCGCCAACCAGCACCCACTCGGGCAAAACAACCTGCAGAAAGTCCTCGTCGGCTATCCCGAAGCAGATCGCATCCAGGATGAATGGAGGATGCACCGGATCGGCCCCGCCTCTTATCGGTTTTATCATAGTATTCCCGAAGAGCCCGATACGGACAGCTTTCCCTGGAGCCTCTTCGAAACCGAAGACGCGGCCATTCGCGCCGGCATGAGCGGCGGCGGTGTCTGGATCAACCAGGGAGGGTCTTGGAAAGCGGCCGGCATCAACGTGGCGGGTCCACCGACAACCGTCCGCGCCTTCGACCCGACGGCCCGGCTGCTGCTCGACTCCGTGGTCGAGGCGATCGCGGGCCGCTCGCGCGGAGTCATCCGGCGGTACGGACCGCTGGAGGATGCCCCGGTCGTCAACGCCCCGGCCGGTGCCGCTGCCTTCGAACAGGTCATCGGCGCGCTGCGGCTGGTCGGCTCGGAAAGCCCCCATCCCATCCCCTATATCCTCGAGCCGCTCAACCCCGTCTCCTGGCTCACGGTCCTGCCCGGCGAAAGTGCCCTCACCCGGGAAAGCCCCCACCAGCCCATCGCCCTCCGCCTCGACACCCGCGGCCTCGCGCCCGGATCGACCCACACCATTCCTTTGCGCTTCATGGACGGCTCCCGCGGCGAGCACCGCCGGATCGAGCTGACGGTGCACGTGGCCGGCGACGGCGCACCCGGCCAGCCCGTGCTCATCGATCCTGCTGGGATCGAGCCCCGATCCTTCGTCCCGCGTTGGAATCCGGTCGCCGGCGCGGATGCGATCCATATCGACGTGGCCCGTGATCCCGCGTTTCTCAATCCGGTCGGCGGCTATGTGGATTTCCGGATCGACGAGGGGAGCGTGATCCGCGGCCTCGTTGCCGGGCAAACCTTTTACTATCGGGTCCGTGCCCGCAATGCCGAGGGGTTCGGCCCGCACTCAGCGACCCGCACCGTGACCCTGCCGTCCGCCCCCGTCTTCAACCTCCTCAGCGGTGGTTTTCCCAACTCCTGGGGAGTCCTCGGCTATCCCACCGCCGAGCATCGCACCCGGCCTCACCTCACGTTTGAAAACGTGGCCGAGGTGGCGGCCGAAAACACCTACACGCTTTTCCTGATGGCGTCCGGCGACCTGTTTTTCGCCGGCCGCATGGAGTACGGAGGCACCCACCTGACCCACACCACGCCCACCCTCATCGCCACCGACGTGGATCGCATCGCCGCCGGACCCGCCCACTTTCTCTTCGCGAAACGCGACGGCTCCGTCTGGGGCCTGGGCTCGAATTGGGCTTACCAACTCCTGGACGGCTCGCGCACGGACCGCCACCAGCCCGTCCGGTTGATGCTGCCGAGCATCGGCGAAGGCATCCGCGACTTCGCCGTCGGCGCAAACCAAACCCATTTGGTGACGCCCGAGGGCACGCTGCTAAGACCCGGTAATGGGGTTGAGCACAACGTCATCAGCCACGCCGTCGCCAGAGTGAAGGGGGGAAGGCACCTCGTGGTCTACCAGGGCGAAGACGGCATCTTGCGCCACCCCCACCCTTCCCGCCTTGGCAGGACCGCCAACGAGCTTGGACCCGTGTCCGATTTAAGCCTCTTCAACAACCACCTCGTCGTGCTGACCGAGGACCGGCGTCTGCTCATGGTTCTCCACACTTCTTCAGACCACGCCCTCGTGCCACCCACGGTCACCGCCGAAGATCCCTTCTTCATCGCCGACGACGTCGCCGCCTTCGCCACCGCGGCCCGCGACACCCTCTTCCGCAAAACCGACGGCAGCCTCTGGGTCTTCGGCAACAGCCGCATCGGCAATCCCCCCGGATTTCACGAACCCGTGCCGCCCCACCCGACCCGCGTCGGCTACGACGGCGCCACCCCCGTGGAAGGCAACAATCGGATGCTGCTGGTGGACGTTGACCACCCGTTGGTACGGCAAGTCCCCGAGCAAGTGATGGCCGAAGCGGGCGACACCGTGACCCTCGAGATTAACGTCACCGGACTGAACCCTTCGATCCAGTGGTTCCGCGGTCCCAGCGGGAACACCAACCAGCCTATCGCCGGAGCCACCGGAACTACCTATACGACGCCTCCCCTGCAAAACGACACTACGTTTTGGGTGCGGGTATCCAGCCCGATCGGCAGTTACGACAGTCCGGC
>REEB01000003.1 GCA_007695295.1 Puniceicoccaceae bacterium | reverse complement strand
CGTGGGCCACCCGTGCCCTCCGAAAGCGCTCCGCGCTTCCGCTACGCGTGGGCCAGTCGCGCCGCCTTCGTCGTAGCGGAGCTGCGCAAGCGGCTTCGTCCCTCCCACCGCAACTTCGGCCCCCACGAAAGCGCTCCGCGCTTCCGCTGGGCGTGGGCCACCCGTGCCCACTCCGTCGTAGCGGTGTAGTGGAAGTGTGGATGCGGTTGTGGGGAGGAGGGCCGGCTCCGTCCGTCCGGGCCGAACCTTGCCAGCCGCGACCGGCGGGCTGGCCGAGCATCAACCGGCCAGCAGGTGCAGGCCAAGTCGTTCGGAGAGGAGGCGGCCGGCGTGGACGCCGCGCAGGCTGCTGCCGCGCACATCCACGCGCGGGGAATAAATGCCGATGCCCATGCGCCCGGGCACGACGATGAGCAGGCAACCGGAGACGCCGCTCTTGGCCGGAAGGCCCACTTCGTAGATCCACTGGCCCGCATAGTTGTACATGCCGCAGGACAGCATCACGCTCATCACCTTGCGCACGCAATCCGGCTCGACCAGGGCCTGGTCTTGCGTCGGGGCGCGACCCCGCCGGGCGAGGACAGCGCCGAGGTGGGCGAGCGTCTCGGTGGTGACTTGCACGGAACAGTGCTTGAAGTAGAGCTGGAGCACCTCTTCCACCGGGTGGTCGAGCAACTTGAAATTGTTCAGCAGGTGGGCGATGGCCCGGTTGCGTTCGCCGGTGCGCAGTTCGGACAGGAAGACCGTTTCATCGATCTCCACGCGAGCGCACCCGAGCATGCGGGCATAGAGTTGGAGCGTCTTTTCCAGGGCCCCGTCGCCGTGGGCCGACATGAGCAGATCCGTAACGGCGATGGCCCCGGCATTGACCATCGGATTGAAGGGACGGCGGTGCCGGTCCAGTTTGATGATGGAATCGAAATCCTCGCCGGTGGGCTCCACCCCGACGCGTTTGGCGATGGTGTCGTCGTCCTGGCAGGCCAAGACGCAGATGTGGCTCAGGACCTTGGACACGGACTGGATGGTGAACGGGTGCCTGGTGTTGCCCCGGTTGATCCGGTTGCCCTCCACATCGCAGATGGAGAGGCCGAAGAGTTCGGGGTCGACGACGGCGAGTTCGGGGATGTAGGAGGCGAGGTCGCCCTCGGTGATCTTGAGGGCTTCCTGGTAGACCTCGTCGACCACCCGCCCGATGTTTTCCGGCCCGTTCATTTCGATCGGTCCGCCGTGGGTGCGGGGGTCGGGCAGAATTGCTGGAGCAGGGAGTGGGTGTCCTCGAGGAGGAACTCCGAGAGCAGGCGCACGGTGTTGGGAATGGCGTCGCGGTGGATGATTTCGTAGCTGTGTGTATTGCGGGTGGGGATACAGATCAATCCGGAGAAAGGCGACCGGCCGGATGACTTTGCGTGGGAGACATCGCTGCGATAGGAGGAGAGCGACGCGGTTTGCGCATGCATGGGGATGCGGGCGGCAACATCGAGAAAGTAGTCGGCCACCTTGCGGTCATAGAGCGCTTCCTCGTCCCGGTACACGATGATGGGGCAGGCGGTGAAATCGATGCTGTATTCCTTTTCCGCCGGGCCGACATCCAGACCCAGGGTGAGGGTGGCGGGGAGTTGGCGGGCGGCAAATTTGGCGCCGTGGGCGCCGACCTCCTCTTCGGAGGTGAGGACGACATAGAGGTCGGTGAACGGCTGTTGTTTCTCCTCCTTGAATTGGTGGACCAGGACCAACAGCGTGGCAATGGCCGCGCGGTTGTCGAAGAAGTAGCCGGCCCAGTAGTCACCGAGATCCGTGAAGGCGCGCCGGTGCCTCGGGATGACCACGCGGGTGCCGGCCCGGATGCCCTTGCGATAGAGTTCTTCACGGCTGAGGCCGGTGAAGACGTGGGTGTGGCTCCAATCCATGGCCTTGTTGCCCATGGAGTACTGAATCTCGTAGGCGGCGGAGGACTTGTCGCTGACGTGGACGGACCCGGACCCGAGGACGCCGGCCTGGTGTTGATGCCGCCCGAGGATTTCGACGGGGCCGCCTCCGAGAAGGTTGGGATAGATGCCGCCGAGGGGATCGAGGCGGATGAGCCCGTCCTCCTCGATGCGCTTGATCATGAGGGCGATCTCATCCATGTGCGCAAAGATGCGGACGCTGTCCCGGGGATCTTTGGAGCGGCCCTTGATGAAACCGATCAAGTTGCCGACGGCATCCCGCCAGACCTTGTCGCAGGCGGCTTCCAGGAGCGGGCGGCAATAGTCGGCGACTTCCTCTTCGTATCCGGACGGGCCGTACCGCTGGCAAAGCTCATCGAGGGTTGAACGTAGGTTCAGTGTTGCCATGGGAGGGCACCGTACCATGCGGCGCCGCGGCTGTCCAACCGCTTCCCCTTCCTGGGTTCAACAGCACCTCAGATTGCGTGCGTCAGTCGTTGATTACCATTGGAGCGATTGCTGGATTGGGTGTCCCGCGACTCATCTTATTCGTAATCCTGATCGTAATCATAACCGAATGATTGAGTGCTGGTGACTCCACTTCGCCCCATGAAAACACCCTTTGATCATAAAACATTGGCTGTGTGCCAGGATGCCATCGGTTTGGTTTCCCGGGTTGATGCCTGCGGAAGAACGGGAAGTGGGATTACGATTACGATTACGATTACGATTAGTCCCTTACCTCTCAAAA
>REEB01000004.1 GCA_007695295.1 Puniceicoccaceae bacterium | reverse complement strand
CAGAGTATCGACATCGCGGATACGCTCGGCGACGAGGGCGGGAGCGTGGCCGAGGTCGGTGACCCAGGCTAGCGACTGCCGCGGCGAGAAGAGGTCGCCCTCGCCGTGGCGGAAGATGAAGCCGACCGGATCGCCGGCATCGTGGGGGATGGGGAAAGACTCGACCTCGAGATCGGCGAAGTGGAAGCGGGCGCCGGTGGTGAAGGCCTGCCAAGTCGGGCGGCGGCGCAGCCGGGGAGTGATCGCTTCGATGGTGCCGGGGTTGGCGAAGACCTTGAGTGCGGGCCTCCGGGAAAGTCCATTGACGCCGGCGGCGTGGTCACCGTGCTCGTGGGTGATGAAGACGGCGTCCAGCTCGTCGGGGTGCAGACCGCGGGCTTCGAGCAGCTCGCCGATCTTCCGGGCCGAAAAGCCCGCATCGATGAGGATGCGGCACCGGGCCGTTTCAAGAAGGGCGCAGTTGCCGGAACTGCCGGAGCCGAGGATGGCGAAGCGCAGGCTCATGCGGCGCAGGTTGAGGGCAGGGCGGGTGGCAGGCAACGGTTTAGCCGCCGGTATTTCTGGGGCCACCATTTGACGTCGCGGGTATTTCTCCTAGATGCTATCCTCCGATGTCCGCGGCACCTGACGAGTTGCCCCTTCATCACCGCTTCAGTCAAGCAGCCGGCACTTACGCCGGAATCTGCCTCCGGTTTTCGCTCCAACCGCCTGAAGCCTCTCTTTCCAAAAAACGAACCATGTCCACCGACCTCGCTCCAAAAATGTACCTTCACCGGACCGCCGGTTCCTCCGAGCCGGCCATCCGGCGGAGCTATGACGCCGGTTTCCGCGTCTCGCCCGACTACCATGCCACCTTACCCGACATGATGCATGCGGTGGAGGCGATCCAGGGCGCCCGGGCGCCGATCCAGCAGGTGGGGGTGTCCAACTTCAAGCTTCCCCTGCGTTTCGCCGTCGCCGGCGGCGAGCCGATGGTGCTGGAAGCGTCCGTGACGGGATCGGTGTCGCTGCAGGCCACGCTCAAAGGCATCAACATGTCGCGGATCGTGCGTTCGTTTTACGACCACAAGGACGCGCTCTTCACTCCGGATACGCTTGTTGGCATCCTCCGCGATTATCTGGAAAAGGTGGAGAGCCTGGATGCGCGGGTGAAAGTGTCGTTTTCCTATCCGATGGTGCAGCGGAGCCTGCGGAGCGGGCTGGAGGGCTATCAGTATTACCGTTGCGCCTACGAAGCCGTCACCACCCGGGAAGGCCGGGTGCGGCGCTTCATCCACTTCGACTTTGTCTATTCGTCCGCCTGCCCCTGCTCGGCGGAGCTGACCGAGCATGCGCGGGAGGTGCGAGGGGCCTACGGCATCCCGCACTCCCAGCGCAGCAAGGCCCGGGTGGTGGTGGAGTTGGCCGAAGGCGCCGAAGTCACCCTCGAGGACCTGCAGGCCCACTGCCTGCGCGGTCTCAAGACGGAGACCCAGGTGATGGTGAAGCGGGAGGATGAACAGGCCTTTGCGGAAATGAACGGCGCTTACATCAAGTTTGTCGAGGATGCGGCCCGGTTGATTTTCGAGCAGCTCGACGCCGATCCGCGCATCCGCGACTTTGAGGCCGCCTGCTCGCACTTGGAGTCGTTGCACTCCCACGATGCCGTCTCCGTCATTTGCAAAGGTGTCGAGGGCGGGTTCCGGGCCGATTTCACCGACTTCCAGAGCCTGATCTGCTGAAGCCGGGGCGGGGGGTTGGCGGGAACCGCATTTGCGGATTGTTTGAACGATTTTTCTATGAACTGACCCGGACCGGTGTTCCGTGCTTCCCCATGGCGGCGAACTTTGGCTGATGGTGGATATAGCACCCTCACGGATCGGTTTCCGTTAACCCCAACCCCTCAGTCTGCATGCATACCCGCCCCACCACTGTGCGCCGCCATGGCTTCACCCTCATCGAATTGCTGACGGTCATCGCCATCATCGGCATTCTCGCCGCCATTCTCATCCCGGTGGTCGGCAAAGTCCGCGAGACCGCCCGCTGGGCCCAAGGCTCCAGCAACCTCCGCCAGATGACCTTGGCCAACCTGTCATTCGCGGCCGACAACAATGGCATTTTGCTGGGTGGCAATCCCCATCTGGTCTCCTCGGTGCCTTCCGGCACCACCCTCACGACGGTCTTGACCAACTACATGAACAACCGGGCTCTGGATACTCCCATTCAAGGGGCGATCCATCCCTCCCTGCTCGATCCGACCATCCGCGAACAGCAGTTTCAAACCGCGATGCACTTCGGCTTCATCCAGGCCTTCACCGGTTACTCGGACACTCGGTATCCCGGATTGCCGAACATCAATCTCCACCAAGCCAATATGATCCGCTATTCAAATGCCAACATGCACAAGGATCCGAGCCAGCAGATTTTGGCCGCGGACATCGCACCCGCCGGGGGCATCTGGTGGCTGGACGACCATGCCGGCTATTGGACTTGGAGTGCTTGGAATGTGGGTTGGCCGGGAGGGAGCCCCGCCTCGCTGGCCGATTTCAACACCCCCATCCCGCGCCATGGGGTTCACTCATCTTCAGAATTTGAAGGCAACGGGGGCAAGACCCGCTGGACCAATGGCCGGGCCAAATTCGGCTTCATGGACGGCCATCTCCGCACCCACAACGAGCAAAACCTGGACGAACGCTTCGTCAATCCGCACTTCTCCCATA
>REEB01000005.1 GCA_007695295.1 Puniceicoccaceae bacterium | reverse complement strand
ATCTCCACCACATCCCCGGGCACGAGTTCCACCGCCGGCACTACGGCCACCCGGCCGCCGCGCACCACGCGGGCTTTTGGCGACAACATTCCCTTGATGCTTTCGAGCGCGCTCTCTGCTTTACCCTCCTGCACAAAACCAATCGCCGCAATGATGACGATGACGCCGAAGATGGCCCCGGCATCGATCGGCTTGCCTAAAAACAGGCTCACCACCCCGGCCACCGCCAGGATGATCATGAGAACGTTGTTGAACTGATCGAGAAACCGCCTCCAGGCCGGGCGGCGCCGCTCCTCTTTGAGCTTGTTCGGACCGAAGCGCTCCAACCGGCGGCGCACCTCATCACGATCGAGTCCTTCCGACCCCACCTCCAGCCGCTCCTGCACCTCCTTCGGATCCAAGGCATGCCAGGGCGTGCGTTCCTTTGGGTTTGCATCTGCTTGGTTTGATTTCGGCACGGCGGGGACAACAACTAGCAAAATCCCGCCATCCGTCAAAACCAGCGCGCGCTCTGAGTTGATTTCATCCGGCCCACCCGTCCCCGCCGGCAGGATCCGTCCCGTCCATCCCGCCGGTTTTATAACGCATTCTCGTTTGACCCCCTGCCGATCCGAATCACCTTCCCGGCTGTCAACACGAGGTGATCAACCATCAGCCATCCGCCCGCCGCCAACATCAAACCCATGGAAAACCGAATCCTCACCATCACTACCGCGACCGCCGCCCTGCTTTTCTCCGCCCCGTTCGACGAAGCCCGGGCCTGCACCCGGGTGGTTTACAAAGGCCCCAACGATACCGTCTTGACCGCCCGCAGCATGGATTTTTCCATGGAAATCCCGGCCAATCTCTGGGCCTTCCCCAGGGGCATGGAGCGCAACGGCGAAACGGGTGCGAATGCCTTCCGCTGGTCTTCGCAGTACGGCAGCCTCATCGCCAGCTCCTGGGATATCGGCACTTCCGACGGCATGAACGAAAAGGGCCTCGTCGCCAACCTCCTTTGGCTGGTCGGCGCGGAATACCCGCCCTTCGACCGCGACGGAGGGAAGCCCGGGATGGCGGTGTCCGTCTGGGCCCAATACGTGCTCGACAGCTTCGCCACCGTGGCCGACGCGGTCGAAACACTGCGCAAAGAGGAGTTTACCGTGGTCACGGATGTCATTCCCGGCACCGACAAGCTCACCACCGTTCACCTTTCCCTTTCCGACGCCACCGGCGACAACGCCATCATTGAGTATGTCGGCGGGCAACTCGTCATCCACCACGATCCATCCTACGTGGTCATGACCAACGAACCGGTTTACGAACAGCAGCTCGCCATCCTTGCCTATTGGAACGGCATTCCCGGGACCGCCTTTCTGCCCGGCACCAACCGCGCCACCGATCGATTTGTCCGCGCCCACTTTTACATCCATGCGATCCCGCAGACCGATGATCCCCTGGTTGCGGTGGCCAGCGTTTTCAGTGTCATCCGCAATGCTTCCGTCCCCTACGGCATCACCACCGAGGGGTTTCCCAACCTCTCCTCCACCCGCTGGCGGGTCGTAGCCGATCAGAAGCATCTGGTCTACTTTTATGAAAACGTGCTCACGCCCAATGTCTTCTGGGTCGACCTGAACCGGCTCGACTTCTCCGAGGGCGGCCCGGTCCTCAAGCTCAAGGCGGATGAACGCGAAGTTTACGCCGGCGAGGTCTCGGCGCAGATGGTGGCGGCGGAGCCGTTCGCCTTTCACGGTCTCTGAAACACCGGCCGCGGGGCCGCGGGGCGATCGTGGGAATGCGCCCAAATGCGAGCAGCAGGCCGCTGCGGAACCGTTTCCGGATGGCCCAGGGAAAGCCCGTCAGATCCGGCGGCAGGCCGTTCACGACCTGAGCATCCCGGACCGCTGCCGCGCGCCAGCGGAGGGAGGGGTCGGATCTGCCGGAGGGAGCGGCCGGAGGTGGTTCGGAATGCGCATTGACGCCCACGCAAGCACCCTCCCCTCAGTGCCGCCACCGCGCCTCGCTCGGACTGTCCGATGCTCCTCCCCCCGACCCTCCCGCCGTGGTTGCATTCGGGACGATGGGGCATCATCCTTCTTGCCATGAACTCTCGTGCCTACCTGGCCGGCTTGGCCGCCTTTCTCCTCAGCGCACTGCCCGCTTCCGCGGCCGGTGTTTTCCAGCACTCCATCCATACCCTCGACGGGCAGCTCTTCGACTGGTCCCCGCTGGAGGGCAAGGTCGTGCTTTTCGTCAATGTCGCCTCCCGCTGCGGCCACACCCCCCAGTACGCCGGTCTCCAGGCGCTGTATGAGGAATTCAAGGACAAGGGGCTCGTCGTGGTCGGCGTGCCCTCCGGCGATTTCGGCAATCAGGAACTCGCCACCGCAGAGGAAATCCTCGAGTTCTGCGAGGCCAACTACGGTGTCACTTTCCCCCTCACCGAAAAGGTCTCCATTCGCGGCGAAAACCAGCATCCGCTCTACGCCACCCTCACCGAGGGCCGGGAAGAGCCGAGCTGGAACTTCCATAAATACCTCGTCGGGCGCGACGGCCGCGTCATCGCCGGCTTCGGCAGCGGTGTGCGTCCGGAAAACGAGGATTTCCGCCGCGCCATCCTCGCCGCCCTCGAAGCGCGGCCGGATTGACCCCGCCCCACCCCGCCAAACGCAGTCGCCCCGGGACCCAGGCCCCGGCGAAGGGGGCAACCCATAGGGCCG